>NZ_JBBNIH010000180.1:0-63043 GCF_040094125.1 Faecalibacterium longum | reverse complement strand
CTTCGCTGCCGCTCGCATCCTGCTGGCCGCGGCCCCAACAGCTCCTCCCTGTTTCCGCCACTGGCGGCGGTCGTCGCCGTTGCAAGTGGCTTGACGGATGGCTGACGGGCCGTAAGCACTAAAAAGGACCCCCTTTCGGAGATTGCAGCTCCGGGAGGGGGTTTTCTTTCCGTGGGACGATGAATCAGTAATTGCCTTTACTATCTTTAGTATATGCGATTCCCCGCAAAAGTCAAGCGTTGCGCAGAAAGTTTACAAGCGCATCATCAGGCCCGGACAATGACCACCAAGCAGTATTCCCGGCCCTCGACGGTCTTATGGCAGACGCCGACACGCAGCTTGGTATTGACCGTGGGCGACACATCTTTATAGTACACCCCGACCACCGGCGCACCGCTGGAGAACCGCTCTACCTGCTGAAGGGCGCTCATCCCGGTGGAGTCGAAAGCAACAAAGCTCACGAAATTGCTCTGCTCGTAGGCTTTCAGGCTGTCTTGCAGGAAGCCTTCCAGCGTCTGACCGGCGTCTATGGGGAAGTCGCTCTTCAGGTAGATGATGTTCCCCTCCCCGTCCTTCTGGAACCAGTCCGGGGTGAACGCGGGCCGGATGGTGCGGGTCAGCGCGGGGACGCCGTAAGAGACTTCGGTGTTTGGGTAGATACGCTTGAAGATGTCGGCGACGCCCACCGCGACGAGCCTGTCCTCTTCTGTCCCGCTGGCACCGCCGGAACAGCCGGTGAGCAGGGCCAGCATCAGCACGCCCGCAAGGGCGAGGGCAAGGAGCTTTTTCAGTTTCATGGTCGTATCCTCCGTTCACTGTGGTGTTTTTGATACTTCCATTATAACCCGTCTCCCGCCGCAGCTGCAACGGCCATTCGCGCAGGTTTTGGGGCGATTCACGCAGGTTTCGGGAAATACGGCTGCTCCGAGAGGGGCGGGGTATCTGGCAAAGTTCCAAAATATCATCGATTCATCGTCATAAATCGAACTTTGCCACGTTGGCAAACTTAAGGTTTGCTGGCAAAGTAGGTAGTTTGCCAATCAGGAGAACTTTGCCATGTTGGCAAACAATCAACATTGAACGATATATCATTTAATTTATAGGAACTTTGCCACTTGTTTCACTACAGTAGAGGAATGAGTACCATTGATTTTTTCCATCTTGTTGGCGAATATTCTTCTTTATAATCTCGCCTGATTTGATAAGGTTGCCATACGCCCGGATATATGTCCTATCACTGCACCCCATCTCCTTCATCACCTCTGCCCTCAGCTGGGTGCTGGGCATACTCCCCAGCTTGCTCTCGGCCAGCACGTTGAGGATGGCCTGCGCGGTATCCTCCTTGGTCTGGGCGGTGCGGACGCGGCGCTCCTCCACGAAGTCGGCGTCCTTCTTGTCGGTGCGGCTGTCAAAGACGGCCACCGCCGTCGTGACGCCCTCCACCTGCGCCTGCTCGATGTGGAGCAGGGCCGTCCGGGCCGGGGCGGAGTAGCTGCTCTTCTCGTGGCTGAGGTAGAGCTTTTCGCTGTTCTTGTCGCGGCCCATCATGAGGACGCTGCGGGCGATGTCCCAGATGTCGGAGCTGTCGGCCAGACGGGCGCGGCCCGAGACGTTGGCGCGCTTGTTGGTGTGCATCGAGATGAGGGCCGCGCAGCCGTGCCTGGCGCAGAGGGCTTTGAGGGGCAGCAGGGCGCTGCGCATCTGGTTGCGGCTGGCCATCTCCACCCCCGCAGGCAGAAAGCTCTGCAGCGGGTCGATGATGACGAGGGCGGGCGCGGCCTTCCCCACGTACTTTGCAAAGCTCGTGTCCGGGATGCAGAGCGGGCTGCCGGTGCGGGCAAAATAGGCGTCACTGGTGACCACCATCACCCGGCTCATATCGGCCCCTGCCGCCGTCAGGCGGGCTTTGAGCACCTTGCCGGGGTCGTCCTCGCCGGAAAAAAGGAGGACGCTGCCGGTCTTCTCCGGCGGCTGGGGGAAGAAGCCGGAGGTCCGGCCCGCCGTGACATACGCAATGAGCTGGGCCTGCCAGATGCCCTTGCCGGTGCCGCCGTCGGCACCCAGAAGCGACACCTCCCCCATGGGCAGCAGCCCATCCACCAGCCAGCTCACGTTCTGGATGGGGACGTTCTCGAGGCAGTCGGGGGTGAAGCTGAGGGGCGCGGCGCGGCGGCGGTCCCGGAAGCGCGCCCGGGCCGCGTCGGCCTTTTCCCGGTAGGCGGCATAGTCCTCGGCGATGCGGCTCTGGAACTCCTCCCGGCCCACCGCTTCCAGCTCGCTCTTGCCGTCGGCCAGCCAGCGCTCCATTCGGAAGGTCAGGCCCTGCCAGAAGCCCAGCTCCTTCGCCCTCGCCTCCACCAGCTCGGAGCGGCTGAGGACGTCCTCGGGGCGGTCCTGCCCGGCGAACCAGTAGGTCAGCCGGGAGAACAGCTCCTCTTCGGTGCGCACCGTGCCGAGGTAGGCCACGAAGTCGTCGTAGCTGCCCGGGGTGCGGTCGGTCATGTTTTTCTGCATAAAAACTCCTTTCGTAAGTTGTTTTGTTGCTTTTATTATAACTATGAAAGGTTGTGCAGTCAACGCAAGCTTTCTGCGTATTTCTGCGCAGAAAAAGAGAAAAACCCCCTCGGGGCAGTTGCTCCGAAGGGGGTAAAATTTAACCATGGCAGATGGAAAGCCCCCGGGGAGTTGCCGCTCCTTGGGGGCGTTGCTTTTATTGTATCTTTTTGCCGAAGTTTATGATATACTTGTTTTGCGGTTCATCCCGCCCATCTTACTTGGGAAGGGAGGTGTACCTGATGATTCATATCCTCACGATTTTGGAGTCTGTCGTAGCAGATGTAATGTCGCATTACATCTGCAAGTGGCTTGACAGATTCGACAAGGACCGCAAGCCCGACTAAACGGAAAGCCCCCGGGGAGGTCGCAACTCCTTGGGGGCTTTTCTTTTTGGTGTACCGAATGGAATATCCTCACAATTCCATCTTTAGTATATGCCATTCCCCGCAAAAGTCAAGCGTTGCACAGAAAGTTTACAAGCCTGCTGCTTTCATTTTGCAAGTTCCTCATACACGTGCTTGTTACGGTCCATCAGCTTCAGCGAAGAGGCCAGCACATCGTCATCTGCTGCGGCCTGCATGGCATCCGCCTGGTTGAAATCACACTTCACTCTTCTCTCTCCTTTTTTATGCCAAACAGCCTCCGGAGCAAGCCTCTCAGGCACTTGGGGCTTTTGAGAACGACCACCTGCATAGAGCCGACCACCTTTCGTCGCTTGATACGCCATTATAGGCGTCCCGCGCCCGGAATGTTCCGGTTCAGCTCAAGATCGGCCCGTCCGGCACCGTCTCCACCACCACCAGCGCGCCCTTTTGGGTGGAGATGGTGATGCAGTCGGAGCCATCGGCATACTCGTTGCTGACGCCGAGGGGGTAGCCTGCGGTGAGGACGGCGTCGGTCAGCTCGTAGAAGGAGCCCCGCTCCGAGACCCCCTCTGCCCTGCCCTCCATCGGGAAGACCGAGAGGTAGAAATACTCATTCCTAGGGTAGCGGCGGGTCTCGCCGGGCATCACGAAGGTGATGCGGCTGCGCTCGTCCAGAAGCGTGGCGCGGACGCCCCGCTGTTCGAGGCCGAGGCCGGTGCAGAGGTTGGCCAGCGTATGCTCGAGGCGTCTGCCGCCCAGTACACCCAGCAGCAGCGCCTCGTCGAAGCCCTTCTCGGAGGCCAGCTTTGCCGCGTACTCGGTGTCGGTGTCGTCCTTGACGTGGGGCAGGATGATGGTGTCGTCGCCCTCCTGTGCCGGGCAGGGCGCGGTGTCGAAGTCGCCCACGATGATGTCGGGGCGGCAGTGGAGCGGCCCACAGTTGCGGTAGCCCGCGTCGCAGGCAATGATGGTGTCGCCGGGCCGCAGGGCCGACGCCAGCGAGGCGCTGACCGGGCAGGCGGAAATGATAACACAGCGGGACATGGGATTCCTTCTTTCTGGGAAGTATGATAACACAGTGTCTTTTTCTGTATCTTTTTGTCGATGTTTATGGTATACTGGTTCTGCGGTTCATCCCGCCCATCTCACTTGGGAAGGGAGGTGAAACCAATGATCCATATTCTCACAATCTTGGAGTCTGCCGTGGCAAATATAATTTCACATTATATCTGTAAGTGGCTTGACAGACTCGACAAGGACCGTAAGCCCGACTAAATGGAAAGCCCCCTGGGAGCGGCAACTCCTTGGGGGCTTTTCTTTTTTAGTGAAACCAATGGAATCTTCTCACAATCCCATCTTTAGTATATGCGATTCCCCGCAAAAGTCAAGCGCTGTGCAGAAAGTTTACAGGGCAGGACTCGTAAGCAAGGCCCGTCTTAGTACAACCTCTCAGTCTCACTCCGTTCGACAGCTCCCCTAGTAGGGGAGCCTCTGGCGAAACCGTTCACTTTGCGGGGACTGCCAAGGCCTCTCCTACAAGGAGAGGTGGCATCGCGTCAGCGATGACGGAGAGGTTGTACTACGGACAGCTCCACCGTGACGGAGAGGTTCATCCCCTCCTCTGCCACTCCTTCACATCCTTGACCTCATCGTACATGGCGCAGTAGCTGTCGTAGCGGGTCTGGGAGAGCTTGCCTTCCGCGAGGGCGGCGCGGACGGCGCAGCCCTTCTCGGAGCGGTGGGAGCAGCCGGTGAACTGGCACGCGCCGAGGTAAGGCCCGAACTCCGGGAAGGCATGTTCCAGACCCTCTTTCGGGATGAAGCCCGCCCGGCTGGCCTCGAGGCTGGCAAAGCCCGGGGTGTCGGCGATGCGGCCCCCGAAGGCTTCAAAGATGGTCACCTCGCGGGTGGTGTGACGGCCACGGCCCAGCTTCTGGCTGATGGCGGCGGTCTGACGCTCCACGTCGGGCAGGAGGGCGTTCAGCAGGGTGGATTTGCCCACGCCGGAGTTGCCGCAGAAGGCGCAGAGACGGCCATTGATCCAGTGCTTGATGTCGTCCAGACCCTCGCCGGTGGCGTAGTCGATGCGGATGAAGGGCAGGGTCGATTTTTCGTAGGCGCTGCGCAGAAACTCCGCCTCGGCGAGGTCGCTTTTGGTGCAGACGATGACGGGCTGGACGCCCTTGTCCACCGCGATGGCCGAGAGCTTATCCAGCACGAGGGTGCTGGGGGTGGGCTGGGTGGTGCTTGCCACGAGGAACAGCACATCGAGGTTCGCCATGGGCGGGCGGACGAAGACGTTCCGCCGGGGTGCGATGCCCGCGATGACCGCCGCGCCGTTCTCGGTCTCCAGCGTCACCACGTCGCCCGCCACGGGGGTGATCTTCTGCTTGCGGAAGATGCCCCGGGGCTTGCACTCCACGATGCCTTCCGACGTCTTAACGTAATAAAATCCGCCGATGCCTTTTGTGATATAACCTGTCATACCTACTCCTTTAGCCCAGCCAGGACGTCCACCAGTCGCTGAGACCGCCGCCGGTGGAAGAAGACGAGCTGGCGCCGGTGCTCTCGCTGGAAGAGCTGCTGCCCCCGAAGAGGCCGCCCAACCAGCCGCCAGAGCCGTCGCTGCTGGCGGTGCTCTCGCTGGGTGCTTCGGGTTCCGGTGCAGGCTCAGGGCCTGCGCTGACCACGACGCTGACGCGGGTGTTCAGCTTGGCCGATGCGCCCTCGCCGGGGTTCTGGCTGATGATGCTGCCCACGGGCTGGTCGCTGTACTGCTCCGTCTGGCTGCCCAGACCCAGTTTCCGCTGCACCAGCAGGGTACGGGCGTCGTTCACGTTCATGCCGATGAGGCTGGGGACTTTGGTGGTGGTGGCCACCTGCGGGCGGCTGACGTAGATCACCACCGTGGTGCCTGCGGCCACCTGACTGCCTGCGGCGGGGTCGGTGCGGATGATGGAGCCTGCGGCCACCGACTCATCC
The DNA here is from genome assembly GCF_040094125.1 of Faecalibacterium longum. NCBI lineage: Bacteria > Bacillati > Bacillota > Clostridia > Eubacteriales > Oscillospiraceae > Faecalibacterium > Faecalibacterium longum. The sequence continues at coordinate 57,140 of NZ_JBBNIH010000180.1, read as the reverse complement.
ACGGCCTGAGTGACCAGCACCGACACGCCCAGGTCCTTCAGCTGCTGTTCGCCGTCGGCCTGCACGTAGTTGGTCAGGTCGGGGACGGTGACGTAGTGGATGCCGAGGCTGACGGTGAGGGTCACGCTCTGGCCCTCGCGGACGGTGCGGCCCGCCACCGGCGACTGCTTGTAGACATAGCCTGCGGCGTAGTCGTTGTTGTACTCCTCTTCCCAGTTGACGACCACCTGACCGGAGGCCACCTGCTCAGAGGCGTTCACCTCGTCCTGCGTCATGCCGCTGAAATCGCTCAGCACGATGTCGTCGCTTTTGGTCATGATGTTGCTGGAATCGTTCAGGATGGTCCAGCACAGGGCCGCACAGGCCAGCGCAAAGGCCGTCGTGATGCCCAGCAGCACCGGCATAAAGGCGCTGCGCTTCTTCTTTTTCGCTCTGGCCTTGGGGCGGGCGGGATTCGCCGCCGGTTTCTCCGGGGGTCTGCGGATGCTGCGTTTCTGCGGCATGGGGTCATTCACCACCTTTTCAGGTTCTTCCTTTACATATTGATACTGGAACGTGACGGAGGGGTCCTGCACGTAGGCGTCCAGTGCTCCCAGCATCTCTGCGGCGCTGGAATACCGGTTGACCGGCAGCTTCGCCATGGCGCGTTCCGTGATTTGCACGAGGCCCAGCGGTACGTCCGGGGCAAGCTCTGCCAGCGGCTTCGGGGTGTCCCGGATCTGCTTGCGGGCCACCTCCACCATGTCGTCGGCGTCGAAGGGTAGCCTGCCCGAGAGCATCTCGTACATCATGACGCCCACGGAGTAGATGTCGCTCTTGGGGTCGGTCTCCTCCCCCTTCGCCTGTTCGGGGCTGATGTAGTGGACGCTGCCCATGGCCTTTTTGCCGTTCTGTATCTGGTTCTCGGCCCGGGAGATGCGGGCGATGCCAAAGTCCATCATCCGCAGCTGGCCGTTGTCCAGCAGCATGATGTTCTGGGGCTTGATGTCCCGGTGGACGACGCCGTTGCGGTGGGCGTGGTCGAGGGCGCGGAGGATCTGGGCGATGAAATGGACGGTCTCCCGGCTGGTGATCTTGCCGCCCCGCTCGTTGAGGTACTCCCGGAGGGTCATGCCCTCCACGCACTCCATCACGATATACTGTAAGTTTTCGCCGACGGAGACGTCGTAGACCTTGACGATGTTGGGGTGGTTGAGCAGGGAGATGGCCTTGGACTCGTTCTTGAAGCGGCGGACGAGGTCGGCGTCATGCATCAGCTCCTGACGCAGCACCTTGACGGCCACCACCGTGCCTTCCGGCACAGGCCCGCCGGGGGCAGAGACCACGGCCTTGTAGACGTTGGCCATGCCGCCTGCGCCGATGAGCTCCTGAATGGTGTAGAGCCCGTCCAGCGTCTTGCCGATGAGATTATCCATGCTTCACCTCCAGCGGCTCCACGCCCAGCAGCAGCGCGGTGATGTTGTCGGGGCCGCCGCCCGCGTTGGCGGCGTCCACCAGCCGGTCGGGGATGTCGTAGAACCCGCCCTTCGTGAAGATCTCTTCGATCTTTTCCTTGGGCAGGACGTTGGTGAGGCCGTCGGTGCAGAGCAAAATCATATCGCCCTTCTGCACCGGCACGCTGGTGAACTCGGGGTCGAGGCGGTAGTCCACGCCCAGCGCCCGGGTGATGATGTTCTTCTGGGGGTGATGCTCAGCTTCCTCGGCGGTGATGGTGCCGCAGTCCACCAGCTCCTGCACGTAGGAGTGGTCGTGGGTAAGCTGGGTGAGTCTGCCGTCCCGGACGAGATAGGCCCGGGAGTCGCCTGCGTGGCAGATAAAGGCGTTGCCGCCCCGCACGAGGGCGCAGACCGCCGTGGTGCCCATGCCCGCCAGCTCCTCCTCCCGGGAGGCTTTCTGGAAGACGAAGCGGTTGGCGTTGATGAGCGCCCGCGTCAAAAACTTTTCCTCGTCGCCGGGCAGGCACTGGGCGTACTGCTCGTGGAAGCTGTGCTCGATGACGTCGCAGGCGCTCACGGAAGCCTCACGGCCTCCCCGCGCACCGCCCATGCCGTCGCACACGAGGCCCCAGGCCGCGTCGCTGTTCAGCTCACCTGCCCGGTAGTCATCCTGATTCTCGGGGCGGACGCTGCCGACGTCTGTTTTTCCTGCAAGTTTCATAGGATTCTCCTTCTCAAACTTTGCCGTTCATCTCGTCGCGGCGGAGCTGGCCGCAGGCGGCGCTGATCTCGCTGCCCAGACGGCGGCGGACGGTGGCGTTGACGCCGAGGCTTTCCAGCTTCTGCTGGAAGCGCCGGACGTTGGCGGCGTCGGTAGCCGAATAAGGGCTGCCGTCCACCGGGTTGATGGGGATGAGGTTGACGTGAGCGCCCATCCCCCGGATAAGGTCGGCCAGCTGCTTAGCACAGGCGTCGGAGTCGTTGACCCCCCGCACCATGGAGTATTCGAAGCTCACTCTCCGGCCCGTCGTCTCCTGATACCGACGCACGGCCTGCATCAGCACCTCCACGGGGTAGGCGTCGTTCACGGGCATCATGCCGCTGCGGATGTCGTTGTTGGGGGCGTGGAGAGAGACGGAGAGGGTGAGCTGGAGCTTCTTCTCGGCCAGCTGGTCGATCTTCGGCACGAGGCCGCAGGTGGAGAGGCTGATGTTCCGCATCCCGATGTTCACGCCCTCGGGGGACGAGATATTCTCGAGAAAGCGCATGACTTCGTCGAAATTATCCAGCGGCTCCCCGATGCCCATCAGCACGATGTGGGAGATGCGCTCCCCGATGTCCTTCTGGGCGGTGTAAATTTCGGAGCATATCTCGCCCGCCTCGAGGTTGCGCACCCGGCCCGCCTGGGTCGAGGCGCAGAAGCGGCAGCCCATCCGGCAGCCCACCTGAGTGGACACGCAGACCGTGTTGCCGTAGTGGTAGCGCATGACGACGGTCTCGATGCAGTTGCCGTCGGCCATCCGCAGCAGGTACTTCACGGTGCCGTCCTTGGCCTCCTGCCGCCGCTCGATGATGGGCGCGGCGATGTAAAATGCCTCCTCGAGCTTTGCCAGCAGGGCTTTGGGCTGGTCGGTCATGGCCGAAAAGTCGGTCACGAGCTTCTGGTGGACCCAGTGGAAGATCTGCTTGGCCCGGAAGCCGGGCTGGCCCATCGCTTTCAGCTCCGCTGTCAGCTGTTCCAGCGTCAGGGAGGATATACAGCGTTTAGTCTCCATGAAAATCTCCTTTTGTCAGGAATCACGTTTCTGCATCGCGCAGAGGAAAAAGCCGTCCATGCCGGTGCGGGTGGGGACGGAAAGCGCACCCCAGTCCCCCACCGTCATCCCGGCCGGGAAGCGGATGTCCGGCGTCACCACCCGGAATTCCGGGTGTCGGCCCACGAAGGCCCGCACCTGCTCTTCGTTCTCGGCAGGGTCGATGGTGCAGGTGGAGTAGACCAGACGCCCGCCCTCTTTCAGGTGGGCGGCGGCTGTATCCAGAATGGCCGACTGGGTGGCCAATAATTCATCGTGACGCGCTTTTTCGAGGGTCTTGTAGCGGATGTCCGGCTTCTTGGCGAGGATGCCGAGGCCGCTGCAGGGGGCGTCCACCAAAATGGCATCCGCCATGGGCAGGTCGGCGTCCGGTCTGGTGCCGTCGGAGACGCGGGGCTCCACGTGGGCAAACCCCATCCGCTCCACGGCCTTTCGGATCAGCTGGACGCGGTTCTCGCTGACGTCGCAGCTCACCAGCCGCCCTTCGTCCTGCATCTCCTCGATGAGGAGCAGGCTCTTGCCGCCGGGGGCGGCGCAGAGGTCGAGGACGGTATCGCCGGGCTTTGCCTCCACGCAGAGGGCGGCAAGCTGGCTGGCCTGCCCCTCCACGTGGAAATATCCGTCCCGGAAAAGCCCGCTCTCCGCCGGACTCCCCTCGAAGCGGGCTAAGACGCTGCCCGGCAGGAGGCCCGGGGCGGCGGTCTTCGCGCCCGAGGCCAGCAGCTTTTCGCAGAGGGCTTCCGGCGTCCCTTTCAGGGGGTTGGCCCGGAGGCTGGTCAGGCCGCCGTCGGCGGTGTGGGTCAGGATGTCCAGCGCCTCGTCGGGGTAGTGTTCGTGGAGGAACGCTGCCACGTCCCGGCCCGCCGAGCCCAGCACCATCAGCCGCTCCACCTCGTCGGCGAAGACGGCAGAGCCGAGGTCATAGCCGATGGCCCGGCGCAGCACGGCGTTCACGAGGCCGGAGGCGCTGGCTTTTCGGAAGGTGCGGGTCAGCTTGACGGCTTCATTGACCGCCGCCGAAGCAGGCACCTGCATATAGCGGGCCTGCGCCAGCGCGGCGCGGAGAATTTCCCGCACCTGCGGGTCGAGCTTGGCAAGCCCTTTGGGCAAAAACTGGCTCAGGATATAGTCCAGCGTCCCCTGATGTTCCAGCACGGTGTAAAATATCGCGCTGGCAAATGCTTTATCGCGGCCTTCCAGCTTCTGGCGGCGCAGCTCTGCGTCGAGGATGAGGTTCGAAAACCCGTCCTGCTCCTGCCGCACCAGCGCCGCCACCGCCGCCGCGCGGGGGTTCGGGCCGCTCACAGGCTGTCCCCCGCCTTGAGGCGAAGACCGGCGGCGAAGGAGGTGCCGTCCATGGGCTTCTTGCCCTCCGGCACGACGTGCAAAAGCTGGACAGCGCCCTCACCGCAGGCCACGGTCAGGGGCTTGGTGGCGAGGACAGTGCCAGCGGCTTCGCCGTGGCTTTCCGCGACGCGGCACTCCATGACCTTGACCTTCTTGCCGCCCGCCGTCACGAACCATGCCCCGGGCCACGGGTTCATGCCCCGCACCCAGTTGTGGATGTGGTCGGCGCTGTCGGTCAGATGGAACTGGGCCATCTCCTTGCTCAGCATGGGGGCGGTGGAAGCGTTCTCGTGGGCCTGAGGCTCTGCCTTGAGCGTACCAGCTGCGATGGCAGGCAGGGTCTCACAGAGCACCCGTGCGCCCACGGCAGTGACCCGGTCGAACAGCTGGCCGCTGGTCTCCTCGGGGTCGATGGCAATCTTCTCGCAGGCCAGCACGTCGCCGGTGTCGAGGCCCTCGTCCATCTGCATGATGGAGACGCCCGTCTCGGCGTCGCCGTTCAGCACCGCCCACTGCACGGGGGCGCTGCCCCGGTATTTCGGCAGCAGGGAGACGTGGAGGTTGATGCAGCCGTATTTCGGCGCTTCCAGCACCGATCTCGGCAGGATGCAGCCGTAGGCCACCACGACGATGAGCTCAGGAGCCAGCGCGCGGATGTTCTCGTCCTCGCCGCCGTCCCGCAGGGTGCGGGGCTGAAAGACGGGGGTGCCGTGGGCCAGCGCCACTTCCTTCACCGGGGGTGCGGTGAGCACCTGCTTGCGGCCCACGGGCTTATCGCGCCGGGTGTAGACCGCGCAGATGTCGTGGCCCGCCTCATACAGGGCTTTCAGGCAGTCCGCCGCAATATCCGGCGTCCCCATGAACAGAATGCGCATCAGTCGTTCTCCTTCTTCTTGGCGGCAGCGGCGCGGCCCTCCTCGGTGTCCTCATAGAAGAACTCGCTGGACTCCATGATGGTGATGCCGTCCAGATGGTCGTTCTCGTGCTGGATGCAGCGGGCCAGCAGGCCCTCGGCTTCCAGCTCGAACCACTCGCCGTTCCGGTCCTGTGCGCGGACCTTGACGGCTGCGGGGCGGGTCACGGCGCCGTTGTGGCCCGGGAAGGACAGGCAGCCCTCGTAGGCAGTCTCCTCGTCCTCAGACACGGCGAGAATTTCCGGGTTGACGAAGTCGATGAACTTGTACTCGTAGTTCTCGGGAATCTCCTCCGGGGCGTCGGTGGTGTCCCACACCACGAAGACGCGGCGCAGCATCCCCACCTGCGGGCCTGCGAGGCCCACGCCGTCGGCGGCGATCATCGTCTCGCGCATATCGTCCAGCAGGGTGGCCAGACGGTCGTCAAAGTTGGTCACGGGGCGGCAGACCTTGTTCAGGATGGGGTCGCCCTCTTTTACAATGTTGCGGATAGCCATGAAGTATACCTCCAAATAATCTTATCAAATATCACCGTCAGAATGCATATCCACCACCACGGTGGCCTTGCTGGGCAGCTTTTCCTGCTCGTAGAGGCCGAGGGTCTGGCGGACAAGGTCGCGGAAGCGTTTGTCGGCGCGGCACTTGATGGTGAGCTTGTAGCGGTAGTTCTCGTTGATCTTTTCGATGTTGCCGGGGGTGGGGCCAAGCACCCGGAGGGGCAAGTCCGGCTGCTGCGCGGCCTGACGGCCTAAGAGGGCCGAGAACCGGGCGGCGGCCCGGGCCACCTCGATCTCCTTCGGGCCAGAGAAGCCCACGACGCAGAGCCCGCAGAAGGGCGGATAGAGGCCCAGTTTGCGGTAGGCGATCTCCTGCTCAAAGAAGGCGTCGTAGTCCTGCGCGGCGGCGAGGTTGAGGACGGGGTTGTCGGGGTCGGTGGTCTGGATGATGGCGAAGCCCGGGTCTTTCGCCCGGCCGGAGCGCCCCACCACCTGGGTGATGAGGCTGAACACCGTCTCGTAGGCCCGGAACCCCTGCGCAAAGAGCAGCGAGTCGATGCCGAGAACGCCCACGAGGGTCACGTCCTCGAAATCGAGGCCCTTGGCCACCATCTGGGTCCCCACCATGATGTCGTACTCATGCCGGGCGAACTTCGCCAGCAGCTTTTCGTGGGCGTCTTTGGCGGCGGTGGAGTCCTGGTCCATCCGCAGCACTCTTGCCTCCGGGAAGAGCTGGGCCAGCTCTTCCTCGGCCTTCTGGGTGCCGAAGCCCCGGTAGAGCAGCTTGCCGCCGCAGGCGGGGCAGGTCTTGGGGGGCGGGTCGAGCTGGGTGCCGCAGTAGTGGCAGAGCAGCTTATGGCCCGCCTTGTGGTAGACCATGGGGACGCTGCACTTGGGGCATTTCAGCACCTCGCGGCAGTCGTCGCACTGGGCCATAGTCTGGTAGCCGCGGCGGTTGAGCAGCAGGATGGTCTGCTTGCCCGCGTCGAGGTTGCGCCGGATGGCGTCCTCCATCGCAAGGCTGATCTCCCTCGGGTTGCCCGAGGCCAGCTCTGCCCGCATATCGACGATCTGGACGCTGGGCAGCGGGTTGCCGCCGTAGCGCTGGGTGAGCCGGACGAGCTGGGTGCGGCCATTCTGGGCGGCGTAAAAGCTCTCGGTGCTGGGGGTGGCGCTGGCCAGAAGGAGCAGGGAGCCGTTCTCTGCCGCCCGCTGCCGGGCCACCTCGTGGGCGGCGTACCGGGGCGCGGACTCGGAGCGGTAGGTGTGTTCCTGCTCCTCGTCGATGATGACGAGGCCGATGTTTTCCAGCGGGGCGAAGACGGCGCTCCGCGTTCCCACCACGATGTCGGCGCCGCCGTCCTGTATCATCTGCCATTGGAGCAGACGCTCGGTGTGATTGAGGGCCGAGTGCTGGACGGCCACCCGCCGCCCGAACTGGCTCTTGAGGCGGAGGATCATCTGAGGCGTCAGGCTTATTTCCGGCACCAGCACGAGGGCGCGGCGGCCCAGCGCCAGACACTGCTCGATGAGCTTTAAGAACACCAGCGTCTTGCCGCTGCCGGTGACGCCGTAGAGCAGCGCCGAGTGGGGGGCGGTGTCTTCGAGGCCGGGCAGCAGGGCGTCATAGGCCGCCTGCTGCTCTGCCGTCAGGGTGATGGGCTCGTTTTTCAGCGGGATAGACGAATACAGGTCGATGGATTTGTTCACCTTGCTGCATTCGACGACGCCCTTGGCGCAGAGGTTGTCCAGCACGGCTTTGGTGATGCCGTGGGCCTCCATCTCGTTCTGGGTGCGCTCTCCCCCGCTCAGCAGGGCCACTGCCGCCAGCTGCTTGGCCGTGGGCCTGGGCTTTTGCTGCAAGCTGCCCACCAGCTTATAGCTGTTCTCGGTGTGGCGGGTGAGCTGCTTTTGGAGCACCGGCGTCACGCCGTCCGCCGCGAGGGCGGGCTTATACTGCGCCCCATAGGGGATGACCGCCTTGACGGCCTCGTAGTAGGTGCAGAAGGTGTGCTCCTTGAGGAAATGCACCAGCCGCAGCAGCTCCGGCGTCAGGCAGGCCGAGGCGGGAGCTACGTCGAAGAGGTACTTGAGCTTTGCGTGTTCCGGCTCTTCGTCGCAGGCCAGCACCACGCCCATCCGGGCCTTGCTCCCCCGCCCGAAGGGCACCAGCACCATGCTGCCGAGGCGGACGGCCTCCTGCTGGTCGGGCATGACGGCGTAGGTATAGAGTTTGTCGAAGTGAAAGGTCGCGTTGCTCACGGCAACGCCTACCGTTTTTGGCATTCGCGGCTCCTTGTTATCTGTCGAGGCCGGCCCGCTGGCGGATGATGCCGTAGAGCTTCTCAGCGCAGGCGTCCACCTCGTCGTTCACGAGGGTGAGGGTGAACTTCTCCTGCTCGGCCAGCTCCTTCTTTGCGGTGTCGAGGCGCTCGAGGATGCTGGCTTCCGTCTCGGTGCCGCGGCCCCGGAGGCGGCGTTCCAGCTCCTCCACGGAGGGCGGCAGCAGGAAGATGGTGGTAGCCCCCGGGAACATCCGGCGGATATTGGCCGCGCCGTGGACGTCGATGACCAGCACCACCAGCTTGCCCGCCTCGAGGCGCTTATCCACCTCTTCGCGGAGGGTGCCGTAGTAGTTGCCGTTGTAGAAGTTGTGCTCCACCACCTGGTCGGTGTCGATGAGGTGCTGGAACTGCTCCCGGGTGCGGTAGTAGTAGTCCACGCCCTCCTGCTCGCCGGGGCGGGGTGCGCGGGTGGTGGCGGAGACGGTCTTTTCGATCTCGGGGTGGGCCTCGCGCAGGGCCTTGACCACACTATCCTTGCCGGTACCGGCGGCACCGGAGACGACAAACAGGTACTTTTCGTTTTCCATTTTTTACTGCTCCTCTGTCGGTTTTCCTTCCGGCTGGCCCGCAGCGCGGCTTGCCACTGTCTCAGGCGTCAGGGCCGAAAGGACTACATGGTCAGAGTCCATGATGAGCACGGCCCGGGTGCTGCGGCCATAGGACGCATCAATGAGCATCCCCCGCTCCCGCGCCTCCTTCACCAGACGCTTGACCGGCGCAGAGTCGGGGCTGACGACGGCCACCACCCGCCCTGCGCTGACCAGATTGCCAAAGCCGATGTTGATGAGCTTCATCTGAACTCCTCCGTACTGTTTTTATTCAAGGTTCTGGATCTGTTCGCGGATCTTCTCGATCTCCGCCTTCATGTCCACCACCGTGCGGGTGATGTCCAGGTCCTGACACTTGGAGCCGATGGTGTTGGTCTCACGGTTCAGCTCCTGAGTCAGGAAGTCCAGCTTGCGGCCCACCGGCTCGTCCAGCTCCAGAATGGAGCGGTACTGGGCGATGTGGCTGCGCAGACGGACGGTCTCCTCGTCCACGGCGGTCTTGTCGCCGAAGATGGCGGCTTCCGTCAGGACGCGGGCGTCGTCGATGCTGCGGTCCTCGAGGATGGTCTTGAGCTTCTCGTAGAGGCGGTTGGTGTAGGCTTCGACGCGGCCTGCGCTCAGGGTCTCCACCCTGCCCACCCGCTCCTCGAGGAAGCACAGGCGGCTCTCCACGTCGGCCTTCATCTTGGCACCCTCGGCGGCGCGCATGGCGATGAAGTTGTCCAGCGCCTGAGCCGTCACGGCGGAGACGTCGGCCCAGAGCTGTTCCTCGTCCACGTCGGCGTGGCGGGTGGCCAGCACGTCCGGGAAGCGGGTCAGCGTCGAGACGGTGACGTCGTTCTTGATGCAGAGCTTCTCCGAAAGGTTCCGCAGGGCCTTCTGGTAGCTGCGGGCCAGCTCCATGTTGACGGTCACTTCTGCGTCGGCGGCCTCCACGTTCTGGATGGTCATGCTCAGCTCGACCTTGCCGCGGGTGACCCGCTCGTTGAGCTGCTTTTTCAGGCGGCTGTCCATGTAGCTGCAGCTGCGGGGGATGCGGGACGAATACTCGAAATACCGGGAGTTGACGCTGCGCAGCTCGACCGTGATCTCGCGGCCATTCAATACAGCAGTCCCCCGGCCAAAACCGGTCATGCTCAGGATCATATGCTCCACGTTTCCTCTCTGTTGATGGGTGGATATGCGGACAAATTACGGTATATGTATCCGCGTTTGGGTATACAGGCCCATGTTACGATACATATGTTATTATTCTACTCTGATGACCGCTTTTTTGCAAGTCAAAAAGCACAGAAATACTCCTCAGGCCTGCCTTCGTACAACCTCTCCGGCACTTCGTGCCACCTCCCCTTGTAGGGGAGGCTTTGGCATTCCGCAAAGCTTTCCCTCTTCGCCAGAGGCTCCCCTACTAGGGGAGCTGTCGAGCGCAGCGAGACTGAGAGGTTGTACTTCGCAGCAGCTTTTGTCCAAGCACGCAAAAAGCCCCCCGCATCTCTGCGGGGGGCCTGAAAAGCCTTATGCTGTTTTATCAGACGGGGTGAGACTTGTTTGCAAAATCTGCATGGTCTGCATCCACGCCCTGAGCCTTGGCGTTGCGCTTCTCAAAGAACTTGGGCGCGACCTGCGGGAACATAGCGTAGGTCAGGACGTCCTCTTCCTGAATCGCCCACTTTGCAGCCTCAGCCTTCAGCTTGTCCATCTCGGGAGCGAGGGTGTCAGCAAAGCGGCAGGTGATGGGCTGCTCGTCGCCCAGGATCTTCTTGGTGAACTCGGCGCTGATGGGAGCGGGAGTCTTGCCGTAGTCGCCGTGGACGAGGCCCTTGAACTCCTTGGTGACCATCTTGTAGCGCTCGCCCAGGATGACGTTGAAGACAGCCTGCGTGCCGACGATCTGGCTGGTGGGGGTGACCAGCGGAGGATAGCCTGCGTCCTCACGAACGCGGGGGATCTCAGCCAGCACTTCGTCCAGCTTGTCTTCCTTGCCGGCATCCTTCAGCTGCTTGAGCATGTTGGAGAACATGCCGCCCGGCACCTGATACAGCAGGGTGTTGGCGTCCACGCCCAGAGACTTGGGGCTGATCTGGCCGTTGGCGATGTACTTCTCGCGCAGCTTTGCAAAGTATGCACGCACGACGTTCAGCTGCTTGAGGTCGAGGCCGGTGTCGTAATCGGTGCCCTGCAGGGCGGCCACGAGGCTCTCGGTAGCCATGTGGCTGGTGCCGCCGCTCAGGGGGCTCATGGCGGTATCGACGATGTCAGCACCGGCCTCGATGCCCTTCAGCAGGGACATGGAAGCCAGACCGGCAGTGTAGTGGCTGTGGATGTCCACAGGGATGGACAGGGTGTTCTTCAGCTCCTTGACCAGCTCGTAGCAGGTGTAGGGAGTCAGCAGACCGGCCATGTCCTTGATGCAGATGGAGTTTGCACCCATCTCTTCCAGAGTCTTTGCGTACTTGACGTAGTACTCGTTGTTGTGGACAGGGCTCAGGGTGTAGCTGATGCAGCCCTGAACGTGTGCGCCTTCCTTGTTGGCAGACTTGATGGCGGTCTGCAGGTTGCGGGCGTCGTTCAGTGCGTCGAAGATGCGGATGACGTCGATGCCGTTTGCAACGGACTTCTTCACGAAGTACTCGACGGCGTCGTCAGCGTAGGGGCGGTAGCCCAGCATGTTCTGGCCGCGGAACAGCATCTGCAGCTTCTGGTGGGGCAGCTCCTTGCGCAGGATGCGCAGACGCTCCCAGGGGTCCTCATCGAGGAAGCGGATGCAGCTGTCGAAGGTCGCACCGCCCCAGCACTCGACGGAGAAGTAAGGGATCTTGTCCATCTCGGGCAGGATGGGACGCATCTCGTCCATCGTCATACGGGTGGCCAGCAGGGACTGGTGGGCATCGCGCAGGACGACTTCCGTGATCTTGATGGGCTTTTTAGCCATTGTTGTCACCTCTCTCTTAGTTCATGGAAACCAGAGTGTCACCGGAGTTGACGGTGTCGCCCTTATGGACATTGATGGAAGCAACGGTGCCGTCCTGAGGAGCAACGATCTCGTTCTCCATCTTCATGGCCTCGAGGATGACCAGCACGTCGCCAGCCTTGACGGAAGCGCCAGCGGCGACCTTCACGTCCAGGATGTTGCCGGGCATCGGAGCCTTGACCTCAACAGCGCCTGCGGAAGCAGGAGCAGCGGGTGCGGCAGGAGCAGCAGCGGCAGCGGGAGCCGGAGCGGCCTTGGGTGCGGGTGCAGCAGCAGGAGCCACGGGTGCAGCGCCGGCAGCGGTCTCCTCGACAGAGACGCTGTAAGCAACGCCATTGACGGAAATATTGTAGTACTTCATGGAAGAGTCCTCCTGAATCAATCTATATCGTTAGATGTACGTTTTCTTACAGAGCCATGTTGCCGTGCTTCTTGGGCAGACGGGCAGCACGCTTGGTGCTCAGCAGCTCGAACGCGGCCACGACGCTTGCGCGGGCGTTGGCAGCCTCGCAGGTCATGTCGGCAGAACCGGCGGCCACAGCAGCGTCAGCGCTGCACACCTCGGCGACGTAGGCAGCAGCCTTGGCCTTGGTAGCGGCGACGATGTTGTCGGAAGCGTCGATCTCGTCCTTGTACAGCACGGAGACGGCAGCGGAAGGCTCGAGAGCGCTGATGGTGCAGCCCTTGACAGCGATCTTCAGATCAGCAGCGGCCAGTGCGGTGTAGACGGGGCCGACAGCCTTACCGGCGATGAGAGCCACCTTGGCGGTGGTAGCGTCGGCATAGGTAGCAGCCAGACGGGCAGCCTCGCGGATGCCGCCGGCGATGTCATCGGAAGTGCTGGGGACGAAGCCCTCGGTGTTCACGATGGTCAGCACGGGGACGCTGAATGCGTCGCACAGGCGGACGAAGCGGGAAGCCTTAGCCACGCAGTTGTGGCACAGCTCCTTGCCGGTGGCCACGACGCCCACGGCGTTGCCGCCGATGGTAGCGAAGGCAGTGTAGACGTTCTTGCCGAAACCGGCGTACATCTCCACGGCGCTGTCCTTATCGATGAGGGCAGCAGCGGCCTTTGCAGGCTCGGCGTTGGCGCTCAGGACAGCGGTGGGCTGCTCGAACTCGAAGATGGCCGGGCCGGTCAGGTTGTTGGCAGGCAGCAGACCCACGATGTGGGCAGCCTTCTCAGCAGCCTCGGCAGCGTCAGCGGCCACGATGGCAGCCACGCCTGCCTTTGCGGCAGCAGCGGCAGAACCGGCGTCAGCGACCTTGTCGCCCTTAGCCGCAGCGGTGAAGGGAGCGGTGAAGAACAGCTCTGCGCCCTCAGCCATGATGCAGACATCTGCGTTGGCAGCGCTCAGAGCGCTGGTGCCGCCGCAGACGCCCAGAACGACGGCTACCTGAGGCACGACGCCGGACACCTTTGCGATGGTGGCGTTGAGCTTTGCAGCTGCATTCAGCACGTCCAGACCCTCAGCCAGCTTTGCGCCGACGGAGTCGTAGAAGGTGACGACCGGGCAGCCCGTCTGGGCAGCCAGCTCGAGGACCTTGATGTTCTTCTCAACGTCCTTGACGGAAACAGCCTCGCCGTTCTGGAAGACGGCGTAAGCCTGCTGACCGGCAGCATAGCCGCTGGCAGCGCTCACCGCACCGTCCGCAAACAGAGCGGTGTATTCCCCGTCATCAAAAAACTTGGCGAGGATTTCTCCTTTGGTACTCTTTGAAGCCATGGTAAGACCTCCTGCTTATCTGTGTGAGTTTCAAAATTAGGTATATTATACCCGATTTTTCCAAGATTCTCAAGCCTTGTTCCATTCCTTTTTTTCAGAGAATGTTACAAATTTGGCAAAAAGAGCGGAAATTTCGGACACATTGTGCTCACTTGTGCTTTTTGCCCGCAGCGGCTTTGTTCCCGCCCACAGGGCCGCGGGGACGGCGGGCAGCAGCCTTGGACTGCAAAGCGGCCGAGCGGGTCTGGGCGCGGCCCTTGGCGGCTGCGGCGCGCAGGCCGTTCACCTCTGCCTTGGTCAGCTCGCGGTACTTGCCGGGCTGGAGCATTCCCAGCTTGACGACGCCCTCGGCGTTCCGCTTCAGACGGATGACCTCGAGGCCCACGGCCTCGCACATCCGGCGGATCTCGCGGTTCTTGCCCTCTTTCAGGGTCATCTCCATGACGGTGCGGCCCGGCTCGTCGGTGACGACGTTGATGGCGCAGGGCATGGTCTTGGTGCCGTCGTCCAGCACGACGCCGGAGCTGAGCTTCAGGATCTGTGCCTCATCGGCCCGGGGCTGGACGGTGACGCGGTAGAGCTTGGAGATGCCGCCGGACGGATGGGTGACAGCCTGTGCGAAAGCGCCGTCGTTGGTCATCAGCAGCAGGCCCTCGCTGTCCTTGTCGAGACGGCCCACGGGGTACAGGCGGGCCGGGATGTCGGCCACCAGCTCCATGACCGTCTTGCGGCCCAGCTCGTCGCTGGCGGTGGTGACATAGCCGCGGGGCTTGTACAGAGCCAGATAGTACATCTGCTGGTTCTTCTGGATATAGATGCGCTCGTCGTCCACATGGAGGACGTCGCGGTTGGGGTCCATCTTGTCGCCCACCTTCACGGGGTGGCCGTTGACCTTCACGCGGCCCTCGGCGATGATCTGCTCGGCGGCGCGGCGGGAGCAGAGGCCCTGCTCGCTCATGATTTTCTGAATGCGTTCTTCTGCCATGATAAAATCTCCTTGTGCGCCTCCCGGCGCTCAAATAGGGCTGCTGATGAACTCAACCTCTCAGTCTCGCTCACGCTCGACAGCTCCCCTACCGAGGGGAGCCTCTGGCGAAACCATTCACTTTGCGAGGACTGCCAAAGCCTCCCCTCGTTAGGGGAGGTGGCATTGCGAAGCAATGACGGAGAGGTTAATTACAGCAGCCTCAGTATCAAAACTGCGGGTCGGAAGTCCACAGTTACGGCGTAGGTTAAAGTTTACTCTGCTGCGGGAGCGGCAGGCGCAGCGGCGCCCTTCTTCTCCTCTTTCTTCAGCAGAGCGCTGACCTTGTCCACCAGCTCGGGCAGCATGGTCAGGGCGCGGTCAATGGTATTGGAGCCGTCGGACAGCTGGATGGTGCGCACGCAGCCGTCCTTCACCACCAGAAAAGCCACCGGCTGGATGTTGACGCCCGCGCCGGAGCCGCCGCCGAACAGGTCCTTGTTGGCGGCGTTCTTGCCGTCGAAGTCGGTGCCTGCGGAAGCAAAGCCGAACGAGATGCGGGACACCGGCAGGATGGTGGTGCCGTCGTCGGTCTTGATGGGCTTGCCGATGATGGTGTTGGAATCTGCCATCTGGCGGATCTTGTCCATCGTGACGTTCATTAAACCTTGAATCGGATGCTCAGCCATAAAATCGGCCTCCTACTATTATTTTCCGGGAAAACTCCCTCTGGATAGGAGTATACACCATACAATATTATTGTAACACACTTTATAGGAAGACGTCCAGCACTTTTTCGCGCCAGAACTCATACAAAACGCGCAGAGCAGCTGCAACGATGAAAAGCAGCCTTGCGCTGAGGTGGAACGACACCCGGTCGGCCACCGTCGGCTCGGCACTGCCGAAGTCCGGCAGGATGCGCAGCTCGTCGAAATCGAGGTAGACGAAGCGGTCGATGACGCCGAGGGACGAGTAGAGCCATGCGTTCAGCCTGCCGTAGGCGCGGGCAGCTTCGGCGGGGTCTTCGCCCCGAACGCCGAGGCAGACCCGAATCTTCGTGACGCGCAGCGAGCCGAAGACGGCTTTCGTCAGCCGCCCGGCACCCCGCAGGATGGTCACGAGGATGTTCAGCGTCAGCTTCGCCTTCCTGCGCGGCGCTGTTTCTTTTTTCGGTCTCTTCGCCTCTTTTGCGGCGGCTTTCTTCCGTTTGCGCTCTTCGCGGCGGGCGCGGAGCTTCGCTTTCAGCTTTCCCCAGAAGCCTTTCGGTTCTTCAGATTCGGCGGGCTTTTCCGGCGCAGGCCACTGGAACACCGGCAGGGTGAGCCCAAGCGCACCGGCCCGGAGGGTCAGGACGCCGCCCTCCCAGCAGACGTCCGCGCACAGCGGGCAGAGCAGGACGAGGGCCAGCAGCACCAATAGGATAAGGAGCAGGACGCCTGCGATCTTCAGCAGGGTCAGCAGCAGCCAGCCCAGAGCCATCAGGACTCCCATCATGTCGCCGCCTCCCCTTCCTGATCTCCGCGCACCGGCGGCAGGTCCGCCAGCGAAGAAAGGCCGAAGCACCGCAGGAAAACATCCGTGGTGCGGAAGCTCACCGGGTGGCCGGGCAGGTCGAGACGGCCCGCCTCCTCGATGAGGCCCTTCTGCAGCAGGCCGCTGACGCTGGACGAGGAGTCCACGCCGCGCACCTGTTCGATGAAGGCGCGGGAGACGGGCTGGTTGTAGGCGATGACCGTCAGCGTCTCCATGGCCGCCGGGCCGAGAGGCACCGAGCGCCGGGCGTCCAGCAGACGGCGGATGCAGTCGGCCCACTCAGTCTTGGTCGCCAGCTGCCAGCGGGTGTCCAGATGGAGCAGGCAGAGGCCGGAGTCCTCCCGGGCGTAACGGACGCGCAGGTCTTCCAGCGCGGTCTCCACCGTGGTCTGGGGCAGCTGGACGGCGGCGGCAAGCTTATCGGCGCTCACCGGGTCGCCCGCCGCAAAAAGCATCGCCTCTACGGCGGCTTTTATCTGTTTCTGGTTCATTCTTCCTCCTTTGCCTTTTCACGGGGCAGGCGTCCGCGCTGCATGGTCAGCTCCCCCTTGGGGCCGAGGGTGACACGTCCGCCGCGCACCAGTTCCAGCAGGGCCAGAAAGGTAGCCACGTTGGTGCTTCGGCTCTGGCTGCGGGCGAAAAGCTGGCTCATCCGGGCCGCACCGCCCGCGATGAGGCGGCGCAGGATGTACACCACCCGGCTGCTCACCGACACCTGCGGGGCTGTCACCAGCGGCTCAAAGACGGCCTGGGTCGGCATCCGCCGGACAGGCGCACGGCCCATCAGGCTCTCCCAGCAGTCGGCCAGCACCTGAGGCAGATGGTTGAGGGCGTAAGTCTCGTCCCGTTCCAGCTGCATCGGCTGTCGGACGAAGGTGGGCGTCGCCTCCGCAGCGGCGCGGAGGGCAGAGGCCATCCGGCGGCACTGGTCGTACTCGATGAGCTGGCCGGTGAGCTCCTGCTTCATCCGCTCGCCCTCGGTGCTCCGGGGCAGCAGCAGATAGCTCTTCATCTCCACGAGGTGAGCTGCCATCTCGATGAAGGAGCTGGAAATGTCGGGGTCTACGGCCTGCGCGGCCTCCACGGTGCGGGTGTACTGGTCGATCAGCTCGAGGATGGGGATGTTGTGCAGGTCCATCTTGTGCTTTGACACCAGCGCCAGCAGCAGTTCCAGCGGGCCTTCGAACTCTTCCAGATGGAAGGTAAGCTCCTCCGCCATCAGATCACCGCCCCTACAGACGCATAGTAGGCCGAGTAGGCGATGGTGTCGATGTACTGAGTGCCATTGTCCAGCAGGTCCCACACCACATTGTTCATCACGCTGAGGGGGCCGTCCAGAAAGCCGCCCCAGACCGCCGCCAGCAGGACGATGAGGATGACCCGCTCATACTTCATCATGCCGAAGTAGATACGCTCGGGCAGCACAGCCAGCAGGATGCGGCTGCCGTCCAGCGGCGGCACCGGGATGAGGTTGAACACGGCGAGGCTCACATCCAGATACACTAAGTATTGCAGGAAGAGCGCCAGAAAAATCGTCGCATCGTTGACGGGCGCCCAATAATAGAGCAGCTTCCAGACCACCATCGCAAGATAGGCCAGGATGAGGTTCGCCACCGGGCCGGCCAGCGCCGTGAGGGCCATGCCCTGCTTCGGGTTTTTGAAGTTGCGGGGGTCGGTGGAGACAGGCTTTGCCCAGCCCACGCCCGCGAACACCATGCAGAGCGTTCCCAGCAGATCGAAGTGGCGGAAGGGGTTCAGCGACAGTCTCCCCTGCTGCTTGGCTGTGGGGTCGCCCAGCAGCCATGCGGCCAGCGCGTGGCCCGCCTCGTGGAAAGGGATGACGGTCAGGGCGGCCAGCACCCGTGCGAGGGTATAAAACATTCTTGGGGTCATGGTGTTCTCCTGTTTTCTATAAGATATACGCGTTTATTGTACTATTTTTTTCGCCTTTAGACAAGCGTTTGGGCTGTAGACGAAAAAAAGCCGCAAAAAAATCGAAAAGGGGCTTGCTTTTTGGCGGCAGTTCTGGTAAAATAGTCAAGCTGATTATTTTGATTCCATACTTCACTGTAGGAGGTGCAAGTACCATGGCTAAGTGTGAATGCTGCGGCAAGGGTGTTACCTTCGGTATCAAGGTCTCCCACTCTCATCGCCGTTCCAACCGTACCTGGAAGCCGAATGTCCGTCGTGTCAAGGCGGTCGTGGAGGGTTCTCCCAAGTATATCTACGCATGCTCCCGTTGCCTGCGCGCTGGCAAAGTCACCCGCGCTGTCTAAGCTGATGCGTATTGCCGGTCACTTTGTCGAGTGGCCGGCTTTTTATTTTATCTCGGAACATGGGAGGAAACAAAAGATGGCTCTGCCGAGCGACCCGATCATGCTTTTGAGCGTGGTCAACCTGAAACTGCGCGATTTTTACCCCAGCCTCGACGCCCTCTGCGACGACATGGACGCCGACAAGGACGCCCTGTGCAAGGCACTTTCCGCCGTGGGCTATGCCTACGACGCGGCACGCAATCAATTCATCTGACAGGAGGAGCATTTTCATGATGGAAGGCACTTATTATAAGGAGTGGAGCGCGGTGCTCGACCGCGAAATGGAGTTCAAGGTCTACGGCCACGGCGGTGTGCCGGTGCTGGCACTGCCCGCCCGGGGCGGCCGCTTCTACGACTGGGAGAACAACGGGATGCCCGACGCAGCGGCCCGTCTGCTGCACGAGGGCAAAATTCAGCTCTTCTGCGCCGACAGCATCGACGGTGAGAGCCTGCTGGCCGGCAATGAGTCTCCCCGCCGCCGGGCCGAGATGCAGGAGAAGTATTTCGTCTACCTCACCAGCGAGCTGGCCGCGCGCATCGCGGAGCTGAATACCCCCGAGAGCAAAGAGAAGCCCCTCATCTGGTGCGTGGGCGTGGACACCGGTGCCTATCAGGCCGTCCAGTGCCGCCTGCGCCGTCCCCGGACCTTTGCGGGTGCAATGGGCCTCTCCGGCCTCTACGATATGGGCCGCTTCCTCGGCAGCGCAGAGGACGACCTCGTCCTCCGCAGCAGCCCCCTCGCCGCTCTGCACAAGAACGGCATCTGCGACAAGAATGTTCTGTCCAAGGCCGAGGAGAACAGTCTGCTGCTCTGCGTGGGTCAGGGCGGCTATGAGGGCGATGCCCTCGCCGACACCCAGGCTCTGGCCGACACCCTGAGCGAAGTCGGCTTCCCCTGCCACCTCGAAGTCTGGGGCGGCGACGTCTCCCACGACTGGTACTGGTGGGGCAAGGAGTTCGGGATGTTTGCCGAGCGTCTGTTCGGCTGAGCATAAGGAGGATGCGGTATGTCTGAATTCATCGTCGGCGCACGGGGCCACGATTTTGGCCGTCGCAGCGTGGAAGAACTGCTCAGCTCCATCGGGGACGCAGGGTTCCGCTGCACCCAGCTGGCCTACACCAAGGCCGTGGAGGGCGTCAAAAGCTATGCAGACGTGACCCCTGAGCTGGTGGCCGCCACCAATGCCGCCGTCCAGAAGAGCGGCGTGTCCATCGCCGTGGACGGCACCTACGTTGAGCTGAGCTATGCGGACGAGGACAAGCGCCGCGCCGAGGTGGCGAAAGCCCTGAGTCAGGTGCCGGTGGCAAAAGCTCTCCGTGCCGGCTGCATGGGCAGCGAGACCACCAACATGGCAAAGCAGCCCACCGTCAGCCGCAGGGAAGCGCAGGAAGCACTGCTTCGCAGCCTGGGCGAGATCCTGCCCGTCTGCGAGGAGCAGGGTGTGCTCTTCGCGGTGGAGTGCGTCTACTACCACGCCATGAACACCCCCGAGGCCGTCAAGATGGTGCTGGACACCATCGCCAGCCCCAACCTGCGGGTCATCTGCGATCTGGCGAACTACGTCGGCCCCGAGAACGCCTCGGTGGACGCACAGCGCCGCCTCTGGGACAAAGTCGGCAGCTGGTACGGCGACAAGATCGTGGCCATCCACTTCAAGGGTCAGAACTTCAAGCCCGACGGCACCCTCTACTCCACCAGCCTCGAGGACTCCTGTGTGGACTACAAGGGCGGCTTCGAGATGCTGCGCACCCTGCCCCAGCCCGTCCTTCCCGTCCTGCGGGAAGAGGCTGTCCCGGCCCGCGCCGCCAGCGATATTGCGTTCATGAAGAGCTTTTTCTGAAGCTTCTGAAATAAAAATAAGAGGCTGTTGGACAACCTCTCAGTCTGCTTCGCAGACCGCTCCCCTACCGAGGGGAGGTGGCACGGCGAAAGCCGTGACGGAGAGGTTGAAGCCAACGGCCTCTTTTTGTTTAATCCGTATCGTATTCCACGCCGCCCTGCGCGGCATCCCCGCCGGCGGGCGTCCCGGTATCCGAAGGCGCTTCCGGTTCCGCCGGGGCATCGGCGGGGACATCGCCTGCGATATAGAGCACGATGGTGGTTCCCACCTCCACCATGCTCCCGGCGTCCTCGCTGGCTGACACGACGCAACCCGCCGCCTCAGAGCCGTCGTTGACCACAGTAAAGCAGGTGGCATTCAGACCCTTGGTGGCCAGCTCCTGCACGGCGCTGTCCTGCGTCTGGCCGATGATGTCGGGCATCTCCATCATCTGGGGGCCTCGGCTGACCACGAGGCTGACGGTGTCCCCCTTCTGGATGACCTCGCCCGCCTCCGGCGACTGC
Organism: Faecalibacterium longum; assembly: GCF_040094125.1. Lineage (NCBI taxonomy): Bacteria > Bacillati > Bacillota > Clostridia > Eubacteriales > Oscillospiraceae > Faecalibacterium > Faecalibacterium longum. Next base: position 36,385 of record NZ_JBBNIH010000180.1, on the reverse strand, counting down.
CGGATGATGCGGCCCTTCTCCACCGTGTCGCTGTATTCCAGCGTGACGTAGAAGAGATACTCGTCGATATAGCTGTGGTTGTTGCGCACCTCGGCGTCATAGTCGCGGCCCACGAAATTCGGCGTCAGGGTGACGTTTTCGTTCACCGGCTCACTCGCCGCCTCGCTGACGGACTCCGGAGCGATCACTTCCGGCGGCTTCTCGCTCTGACGGCTCAGCAGACCCCAGAGGATCAGCAGGATGAGGACGCTGAGCAGAATGACGATGCCCGCCAGCAGATTTCGAACGCTCAGCAGCTCAGCCTTCGCGGGCGCTTTCGGCTCCTGCGGCGCGGGGGCGGGCGGGTCCAGCGCTTCCATGCTGCGGGACAATTCCTCCGCATACTCCCGCTCCGAGAGGGCGCGGAAAAGCTGCTGCACCGTCTGGATGCGCTCCACCGGCTTGAGCCGGAGTCCCAGATACAGCGTTTCGGAGACGTAAGCCGGCACCGACGGCGTCACCGTGCGGGCCTTGGGGTTGGAGTCGGAGACGAGGCGCTGTGCCGCCGGGACGGGGCTCAGCCCGCAGACCATCCGGTAGAACACCGCCGCGAGGCTGTATTCGTCGGTGTAGCGGCCCTCGAACTCGGCGGTGGAATACTGCTCCGGGGCGGAATAGCCCTCGTACAGCTGCTCGTGGAGGCCGCTGCCCGCCGTGCGCAGCCCCACTGTCGCGTAGCCGGTGAGCCGGGCGCGGCCATTGTCCATGATGCGGATGTTGGCCGGGCAGATGCCCCGGTGTACGAGGCCCACCTGATGCATGGCCTCCACCCCGTTGAACACCGGTTCCAGCATGGCACAAGCCTGCTGGGGCGTCACGGTGCCGTGCTCCTCCAGCCACTTCTGGAGCGGACGGCCGCCGGGGTTCTCCATGACGGCGTAGACCGTGTTGTTCTCTTCGAAGACGTCCAGCACGGCCTCCAGGCCGTTGGCCGGGGTGATGCGCTGGATGAAGCGGTAGAGGTCGGCAAAATCCATCCGGGTGGTCTTGAACAGCACTTCGCTGCCCGGCTTCGGGCGGAGGATGCAGTCCCTCCCCCGCTCTGCCGCCAGCGTCAGGGGCATATACTCCTTGATGGTCACCCGGAAAGGGCCGTTGTTCTCCACGCCCCGGTAGAGGATGCCCTCGCCGTCCACGCTCTGGATGTCGCCCACAGTATACCGGCCTGCCAGCACAGTGCCTGCCGGAAGACTGCCCGACGGGTTGCGCCCTGCAAGTTCTCGGCCGCAATGGGGACACTGCTCCTCCCCCGCTTCCAGCTCCTGCATACAGTATGGACAAATGCGTCGTTGCTCCATGTCGGCCCCTCCCCGTAATGTTTTGTACTGTTTATTATAGCATAGCCGACGGGAAAATGGTACCCTACCGCCATGAACTTCAGAAGCACGGGATCATCCAGTATATCCACTCTTTTCGTTCATGCACAAGACGATGTATTTTTCAGTTTTCACATTATTTCAAATATTCTTCTGCACTTTTGCAGATCTCTGCTTCGATTTTTTCAGGTTGGAGTTTTCCTGGATCTCTGCCACCAGCGCACCCGCACCGATGGCATGGACTGTTCCGGCCTGAATGAAGAACAGATCATCCTTGTGGATGGGGACTTTTTGCAGATATTTCATCACCGTGCCGTCTGCGATCGCCCTGCGCATCTCGGCCTTTGTGCAGTTTTGCTTGAGTCCGTAGACCAGCTTCGCCTCGCGTCCGGCATCCAGCACATACCACATCTCGGTCTTGCCCAGCTGTCCGTTTTCATTTTCCTGCGCATACTCGTCTGTAGGATGGACCTGAACGGACAAATCTTTCTTGGCGTCGATGAATTTGATAAGGATGGGCAGAGTGTTTTCGCCTTTGTGCCGTTCGCCCAGATATTCTGGATGCGCTCTCAGCACCTCTGCCAGCTCCTGCCCCCCGAACTCACCGCTCACCACATAGCTTGGGCCGTCCGGATGGGTCGAACACTCCCAGGTCTCTGCCAGCGGGTCCATGTCGATGTTCTTTTCAAATTCGTCATTCAAACGGCTGCCACCCCAGAGATAATCCTTGCCGGAGGGTCGGAGCAAAAGAGGCTTGTTCTTGTTTTGCATAGATGCCTCCCACAGCACCTCAGTATTCCAGTTCGAACTTCTGCTTGTCGTTGACATCAATTTCCTTACCAAGCTGGACCTCGATCAGTTTCAGCTCCGTTTCGGCAATAACCGTATGGCGGCAGCCTGCGGACATGGTGATGACATCGCCCGCCTTCACATTCTGCTCCATGCCGTCCACAATGGTCTTGCCCTCGCCTGCAATGACCGTCCAGACCTCGTCCCGGTGCTGGTGGCTATGGTAGTTCATCCGGTGGCCTGCATTCAGGGTCACTTTGATGGTCATGGAAGCCTTGTCGATGTCGATGACCTTGAAGCTGCCCCAGGATTTCTCGGCGAACATGACCCGGTGGTCGAGCGTGTTGACGAAGGGCTTGATGTAGCTGGACTGCTCCTTATCCGAGACCAGAATGCCCTCCGGGCTGGCAGAGACCACCACATCCTTCAGGCCCATGCAGAGGATGGGCACATCCAGCTCGTTGACCACATGGACATTCTCGCACTTCTCGTTAAACAGTGCCTCGCCCACCGCGTGGCTGTCCATTGCCTCTGTCAGAGTGTTCCAGGTACCAAGGTCTTTCCAGGTGCCTGCAAAGCGCATGACCTCGATCTCCGGCTCATGCTCGACCACCGCGTAGTCAAAGCTGATTTTATTGAGGGTGGCCCTGCACGGACACACGACCCTTTCAAATCGTTTATTTTAACGTTCTGCACGCATCGGGTTGTTCAGGAAGTCCTCGTAGGACAGGCGCAGGCCGTCTTCCAGCTCGGTCTTGTAGGTCCAGCCCAGATTGGTGGCCTTGGACACATCCAGCAGCTTGCGGGGCGTACCGTTGGGCTTGGTGGTATCCCACTTGATCTCGCCGGTGTAGCCCACGACCTTGGCGACCAGCTCGGTCAGCTCCTTGATGGTCAGCTCCTTGCCGGTACCGGCGTTGACCGTCTCGTTGCCGGAGTAGTTGTTCATCAGGAAGACGCACAGGTTTGCCAGATCGTCTACATATAGGAACTCACGCAGCGGAGAACCATCGCCCCAGCAGGTAACGCTGGGCAGACCCTGCTCCTTGGCCTCGTGGAAACGGCGGATGAGCGCCGGCACCACATGGCTGTGGGTGGGATGATAGTTGTCGTTAGGACCATAGAGGTTGGTGGGCATGACGGAGATATAGTCCGTGCCATACTGGCGGTTCAGGAACTCGCAGTACTTCAGGCCGCTGATCTTAGCCAGTGCATAGGCTTCGTTGGTCTTTTCCAGTTCGCTGGTCAACAGGCAGTTTTCCTTCATGGGCTGAGGAGCCATGCGGGGGTAGATGCAGGAGGAGCCGAGGAATTCCAGCTTCTTGCAGCCGTTCTTCCATGCAGAGTGAATGGCGTTCATCTCCAGCGTCATGTTGTCATACATGAAATCAGCCAGTGCTTCCTGATTGGCCACGATGCCGCCGACCTTGGCAGCTGCCAGGAACACATACTCCGGCTTCTCCTGCGCGAAGAACTCTTCCACAGCGTCCTGACGGGTCAGGTCCAGCTCCTTGTGAGTGCGGGTGATGATATTGGTGTAGCCCTGACGCTGCAGCTCACGAACGATAGCCGAACCGACCATGCCGCGATGACCTGCAACATAAATCTTAGCATTCTTTTCCATCATAATAAGACTGCCTTCTTTCCAAATTACAGAACTGCCTTGAGTGCCTTTTCGCGCTTTGCACGCTCACGGTCGTGCTTGGCCATGATCTCCACCAGCTGCTCGTAAGTAGTGGACTGCGGGTTCCAGCCCAGAACGGTCTTGGCCTTGGTGGGGTCGCCCCACAGATTGTCCACATCGGTGGGACGGAACCACTGAGGATTCACACAGACCAGCATCTTGCCGGTGGCAACATCGTAGCCCTTCTCATCAATGCCGGTGCCTTCCCAGCGGAGGGTGATGCCGTTGGCGGCAAAAGCTTTCTCGGTGAAGTCACGGACCGTGTGCTGTACGCCGGTAGCAATGACGAAGTCGTCCGGTTTCTCCTGCTGCATGATCAGCCACATGCACTCGACATAATCCTTAGCGTAGCCCCAGTCACGCAGAGAATCCATGTTGCCCAGCTCCAGATGATCCTGCAGGCCCTCGGCAATGCGGCCGGCAGCCAGCGTGATCTTGCGGGTAACGAAGTTCTCACCGCGGCGCTCAGACTCATGGTTGAACAGAATACCGTTGACAGCGAACATGCCATAAGCATCGCGGTACTCCTTGACCATCCAGAAGCCATACTGCTTTGCAACTGCATACGGAGAATAGGGATGGAACGGAGTGGTCTCACGCTGGGGAACTTCCTCTACCTTGCCGTACAGCTCAGAGGTAGAAGCCTGATACACCTTGCAGGTCTTGGTCAGGCCGCAGACACGGACAGCCTCCAGCACACGCAGAACGCCCAATGCATCCACATCGCCGGAGTATTCGGGTGCATCGAAGGAGACTTGAACATGGCTCTGTGCAGCCAGATTGTAGATCTCATCGGGCTTGATCTCGCCTACCAGACGGATGAGGCCGGAGGAATCAGACAGGTCGCCGTCATGCAGATGGATAGCATTTTTCTCGATCAGGTGGTCGATACGAGCGGTGTTGGAGATGGAAGCGCGGCGGACAATGCCGTGGACTTCATACCCCTTCTCCAGCAGGAACTCTGCCAGATAGGAGCCGTCCTGACCCGTGATGCCGGTGATCAGTGCTTTTTTCATGTGTTTTATTCCTCTCTCAAAAAATGATTTATCTTTTGATGTATTGAGTATATTTTTATCGTACAATTATATTTTATAGATTTTGGTGGCTTACCTGAAGTGCTAAAGCAGTGTTCTATTTGCACAATATTGGTTTTTGTCAATCAGCTGGTCGGATTGCTTCTTAGCTCGTCCTGTTTCACTGGCACCTCACTTTGAAAGGCCAACTGCCTTTCAACAACCTTTTCCTTGATTTCAGCGTAGCCTATTGCTATTTTATCACTTTCTAGTTTATTCGCTTCCTGCTCTCGAATCGCCTTCTCGTTTGCAACAATGATTGTGTTGAAATGCTGATTCTCAACATAGTCATTTATACAGCCCAGACCATCATGCCGCCACTGAAAGTTTGAGGTAGACATTCCACCACCTCTAATTCGCCGGAAAAATAGCAACAGGGTGGAGTATAATTTTCATTTTTAGTCTTATGTAGGTACATTTTCGATTTTTCCGTTCATTTTTAGGCAAAAAGGAAAGAGCCACCGACCATCAGATCAGTAGCTCCAAGAGATTCATTTTTCTATTTAATTTTCAAAAAGCTCACTTTTTCGCTTATAAGTGATTTTATTCACTTTTCTGGGTTCATAAGTGATTATGTTCACTTATTTCGTTTTATGTAATTATCATGGGGTGACAGAAAAACTCACTTATTTACCATTTCTATACAAGTGATTATAATCACTTTTTTATTGAGATAAGTGAGAAAAATCACTTATTCTCCTGCCCCGGCGTTTCCCTTCCTGCTGGCTGCGTTTCCGTAGCCGACTGGATTCTAACCAAGCTGGCAGCTTAATCCCCTGCTCTTTGCCTGCCTTGCCCACACGCCCCTCAGACAGCCCCTCTGTTGGCATTTACTGCCGAACTGGGATTGTTTTGCGATGGGCTGGCTTCTGCCTGACGTGGGGCAACTGTGGGGCTTACAGCCGCCTCCAGTATTTTTCCGTTTTCTATCGGAATCGCATCCAAAATGGGAAAACTCACAAGGTTCTGTTCCGGGAATAATTTTCCGTCCAGTCTGTATGATCTTTTCATATTCCAATGGGCATCCTGATAGATCATTCTGGAAAAGGCCACACACTTGATCTCACAGCTGTTGGTTTCATTCAGTCTTGTCACTCGATGCGCCCCTGCATTCTCTGCCTTACATGCCTGGACTGCAATCTGCCCCATCTTCCAGTTGTACAAAAATCGGTAATACGTTGGCCATCCAAGTGCCTCCAGCATGCTGCGAAAGATAGTGATTCTTCCTTCATTCGCATTGAATGTCACTCCCAGCATCCCGGAATACCATTTTTGTTCTCTTTCCTGCAATCTTCTCACCTCCAAAAAAGGGCGTACTTTCCCCCTTGATATTATAAAATTATTTTTTAGTCAAGCCCGGTATCGGGGACTGTCCTTCCTGTCAAAACTCCCATTGATACATAACCATCCATCTGTCGGACTTCTGATTCTCTTAGGTGTTCTTCTACAGGCACGCCAAAAGTACCCGCAATATCATCCGGGTAAAATCCCTTCCGAGTATCCACAGGCTTAGTCTCCTGGTCTGCTGGCTGTTCTGCTACAGTTTCTTCCTTTCGCTTTTGCCTCTCATGGAAGATTTCTGGCACAAGCAGGTCAAAAACGTACAGAGTTTCCCCTTCAAAAGTAATCCTATACCCCAGCACCTTATATCTACATTCACTGTCCCAGTCCATTTCCTTATAGACCAACTCCGCAAAAGGCTTGCAACTCATCTTTCGGCTCTTACGCTTATCCGGCTTTGCAATACACCAGCGCAGAGCATCCTTATCATTTTCATCGCAGCCACGCACAACAATGCGCTTCAAATCATTATTGAACATAACATGCACATAAACCACATCCTCCAGACCTGTGATACAAGCCGTGTTGAATGTGATACTGTCCTTACGGATTACGATCGCAGGGTCACGAAGATGTGCAAACAGTTCCTTTCGCACGACCTGGTATCCGTCATATGAAAAAGTGTTCTGCCGTTCTTCTGTTCGTGCATCCCTCTCATTTTCTACTGTCTGCTCCGTCAGTGTGGTCGTACTTGTGTATTCCTCATTCATTCGTGTCAGTCCATCCTTCCATTATTTCTTCCGCCTCATGGAGCAGTTTATTCAAACCATCTGCGGTAAATGTATTCATTTCTTTAATTTCTGCTGCCGGCCGGAGTACATCCCAATTTCCTGCATAATGCTCCTGCTGCAAAATGCCAACCTGTGCAATACTTGTGATTGGCTGTCCAAAAGTTCCCGCCCATTCTGGTGGAAAAATGTAAATCATCTGTTTGACCGTTTTGCCCTCGGCTTCCTCTTCTTTCGATGGCAGAACGATTTCCTCTATTTTGATCATCTCCGGCTCATCCAGTTCAAAAAGCATCAGCTTATTGTCCCCTTGTTCCACAAACTGCCCCCGGAAACGATACTTCAAACCCTCTTCCCATTCCATAATGTCGAAAAGTGTCTTAGCCAGGCCACGACAGCCAAGTGTACTTGCACACCAGCGTCCCTCTTTCAGCCTTCCCCAGTGAATAGCATTCGGATTGCCCTTTTCGCATGGCCGAATCGCAACACAGCGGTCAACCGAGTTCAGAAGCAGTTCCACATACTCCACATCCTCAAACTTTTTCAGACAGGAAGTATTGAACCGCAGCTTACCATTGGAGATTGTCATTGCCGGGTTCTGTAGTGTAGAAAAATACTGAGCCCGTACTACCTCATATCCCGATAGATTCAGTCGGTTCATGACCTCTGCGTTATTCTCTTGCTCTTCCTGCATTACACTTTCAGAAGCCTCCCGGTATTCCTCTGCCGAGAAACCAGTCCAGTCCTTATCAAAAGGCACATATCCTCGAAGAATACCATCATCCACCACACTCAGAACCGACAACGGCCTATTTTTTTGTATAGTTGCAGGATGCCCTCAGATGATTGGCTGCATTATAAACCTCTCTGGATACAATCGCCTCATGGTGATCCCTCTGTCGATACTGCGTCCGGTCATTGTTATTTTTCTTTGACTTATGTGTAAGAAAGTTCGGCGTGAAAGTCTTTCTTGCCAGCACATCCCCACAGTGGCGTTCATTTGCAATAACGCCAACTATGGTACCCGGATTCCATTCTGTATTACCCAGCTTGGTTTTACGGCCGTACTCGGTCAAAAGTTCTGCAATCTCAGTATATGAAAAGCCATTCAGGTACAGATAATAAATGACCCTAACCGTCTGTGCCTCACTTTCATTTACCACAAGATTGCCATCCTCGTTCTGATCATATCCCAGCAATGCCGGTGTCAAAAACAGACCTCGGCTGAACCGCCGGTCAATAGACCAGTTCATAATAATTGATTTGGAATGAGATTCTTCCTCCGCCACAGATGCCAGAATGGTCAGGATCATGCGGCCATTGCTGTCCAGCGTATAGATATTGTCTGCCTCGAATTTTACACCCACGGGCGGATCAAGATTTTTCAGCGTCTCAATAACTGAAAGACAGTCAACAATGTTTCAGGCAAAACGAGCGATGGATTTTGTAAGAACCAGGTCTATCTTTCCCGCCTTACAGTCCTCGATCAACTGCTGCATTCCTTTGCGATGCTCCAGTGAAGTGCCATTGATGCCCTCATCGTCATAGATGCCGACAAATTCCCATCCGGGCTGTGCCTTTATATACTCTGTATAGTAATTTTTCTGAAGTTCATAGGAAGAAGTCTGCTCATCATTGTCAGTGGAAACACGGACATAAGCCGCAACACGCCGAACAGAGGTGCTTTCTCCAAACCCCTCCACCGCCTTTGCCGGGATAACTTCCAATTCAGAAGCATCCACCCCCTTATATCTGTCTCTGATTTTCTGCTTGCGGTCTACCGCCTCTACTCCACTGCTTCCCATGTACTTCCTCTCATTCTTCCGGCCTTATGCTCCAATACCACTGGCGCATCTTCCGATAACTTCGGATACCGAACTCTTTTTTTGTATTTTCTGCTGTCCTGCGACTGATACCTTCATCGCTCATCCGCATATAGATTTCTCTGGATCTCATATCTCCATCGGAAAGCAGTTTCTTGATCAGATACGCTGCCTTCTCAGATTTTGATTCAAACTTCGGAGGCTCCGACTCTGCTTCCGGGTCAGTTGGAATCCTACACTCTAGCCATCGAAAGCCCTCCTCGGCCGTTATTGAGAAACGAATCTCTCCATCAGATGGAGCCAGATTGTTCTTAATCTGTCGCACAATGCGAATGTCTTTGTTTTCCGGAGCATGCTCCATTTGCAGAACACTTCTGGCTGCTGCCACAACATCCACACTACCAATGCTCCGGTACAAATCTTTTGTCCCCTCTTTCTTGTTGAGGTGACCAATCAATACAACTGCACAGTCATACGCAGATGCCCACATTCCAAGACGCTGCATCAGCTTTCTCGCCCTGCCTGCAATCTGAAGGTCAGAATCACTCCCCAGATATGCCTGTATCGGGTCAATGACCACCAACTTTGGACGAAATTGTATAATCGCCTTTCTGATACGTTCATCATCAAGCGTCAAGCCACTATTCATTTCTTCATTTATAAAAGCCACATTCCTACAATCTGTGCCACATGTTTCCAGCCTTGGCTTGATGGTATCCGAAGCATCATCTTCCGAACACTGGTAAATGACCTTCTGCGGTATCCCGACTTGCTTACCGTCCGGCATTGTTCCACCTTTTGACAACTCCGCAATCAGATTCATCATCATGGTAGACTTTCCGTCACCGGGGTCGCCTTGCAGCAATGTGATCTTCCCGACTGCAATGAACGGATACCACAACCAACGAACAGCTGTTGCTTCTACATCACTATATAATGTGAAAATTCCTGTTTCCTCTTTACCTGTCATTCCCTTTGCCTTTCATTTGCAGTCTTTTTCTACATTTATATTATAAGAGCTGTATGATGTTTTGACCGCTACCTATCATGTAGCATGATTCACATTTTGCTACCTATTATGTAGCAAAACAGCCTTAGACCACATAACAGATAGGGGGATAACACTTTGCGATCTTAAAACTCTCTATATATTCAGTTCCCCCCTGAAAAACTGACACGGTAGACCGCCTGAAAACAAAAAAGCCGAGGTAGACTTTGGACAACCTTATATAAGGTCATCTAAAAGTCTACCTCGGCTTACTACGTATTCGAGCAGCACCTACAGGCAGTATCGAAAAAGTCATGCTGGCTCACACATCCTGAGGTGAGTCAAGCTCGTACATTGTTGTCAGATGCGTTTTCCCTTTGACGAATCTGTAAAATTCATTCGCGGCCCAGAATAGAATTGGAATGCAAAATCATCCATATAGGCATAGGATTGCAAACGTCCATTCTTCACATAGGCTATCGCATCTCTCCCATTCACCGTGGCTCGGTTTCCCAGCAGCACCTTTTTACCTTGGGTCGTATAAATTCCGTAATCCATAGCCGTCCTCCAATCCACAACTTTTCATTGTTTATTCTACATCTCGCTCTTGACAAGTTGCGCTCCATGCGTTAATATAAATATGCAAGTTGCGTTTGTGAACACATTATACGATTCAACTTGCGTCATGTCAAGCGCAACATGAAAAGAATTTGCAATCATCATGGAGGTCATCATTATGAAATTCGGGGAAAAGGTTCGAGCTGCGCGCCTAGCAGCCCACTATTCTCAGCGTCAGCTTGCCGATATGACCGGCATCGCTTTACGCACCATCCAGAACTACGAAAGCGGCGAACGCCTTCCGAAGCAGAAGGAAAGCTATGAGCTGCTGGCCGCTGCACTTAACGTGGAACTGGAATCCCTGAAAGATGACAACGCAGACTTTGTGATCAAGGCTACCGAGAAATACGGTTCCCGCGGACATGAGCAGGCTGAACGACTTATTAAAGAAGTATCTGGCCTTTACGCTGGCGGTGAACTCGCCGAAGAGGACATGGATGCCATGATGAAAGCGATTCAGGAGGCTTACTGGATTGCAAAAGAAAAGAACCGGAAGTTCGTGCCCAAAAAGTACAGAAGCACTTCCGACAGCAATTCCGATTCATAAGGGCATCTCACATATATAATGGGGAGTGAACCGCAACAATGATCAGTAAGCAGGCATCTACCCTGCCACGTCGATTGCTTCGACGTTATGGCACCAGTGACCCATTTGAACTCGCAGATTGTCTCGGCATCACCATTCTGGAATGCCATGACTTCAAACTTCAGAAAGGCGCATTCAAAGTCATTCTAAACAACTGCTTCATTTTCATCAATGCCAACTTGTCCACTGAGATGAAGAAGCTCGTATGTGCGCACGAGCTGGGACACGCTCTTCTCCACCGCCCTCTTGGCAAGACCGATACCGGACTTATGGAGTTTGAGCTGTTCGACATCACGAATACCACAGAGTATGAGGCGAATCTGTTCGCAGCCAACCTTCTGTTGGACGAAGAAGAGATTGATTCACTCGCTCGTGAAGGGTTCGACATTGTTCAAATAGCTCACAACCTCGGAACCAATGTCAATCTCCCGCTTCTTAAGCTCCAACAGATAAACAGTGATAATCACTTGCATCTTCCTGATATGCCTAGCCGCAATTTTCTAGGTACGATCTCGGATGATGCCGGACATTTATAATAGGAAGGATGACCTATGCAATGGCAATTCAGCATCGAGCAAAGACTGAGCGCGTCTATGTGAAGGTCGATTCGTCCTTCGACCCAACCGGTTTTATGCAGCCGACATCGATCACATGGTCGGATGGCCGTACCTTCCCCATCGAAATAGTGCGCGACTTCCGCCCCGCCGGGACTGCCGATAACGGTTACTCTGGTGATTGCTTCACCGTACTCATCCAGGAGCAGGAGAAGCACCTGTTCTTTGAACACCTCGATCCACGCTTCAATGGCCGGTTAGGCCGGTGGTTCGTTGAACGGACGGCTCAATAAATAGGAGGAGCATCATGACTTTGATAGAAAAACTTAGCAATCTCGGTGGTATCGTTGACCGGGATGAAATGGCGAAAGCATGTTCAGAAATTCCAGATGAAGATCTTCGTCTGGCTCTGATGACACTCGCACTAACCTATAATCAGAACATCAAGATAAACGAAGAAATCTTCCAAAAGCAACACCGCGAGATTGAACGACTTCAGAAAGAGATAGATAAACTGAAAAAAGCAAAATAACGCACCGCAAAGGAGGGGATCACGCGATGCAACGCATATATCTTGCAATAGATCTTAAAAGCTATTACGCGAGTGCAGAATGCGCCGCTCGACACCTCGACCCGCTTACCACAAATCTGGTCGTGGCAGATTCCTCCCGCACTGAGAAAACCATCTGTCTCGCTGTGTCTCCTTCCCTGAAAGCCTATGGGATTTCGGGGCGCGCCAGACTATTTGAAGTCATGCAAAAGGTCAAAGAGGTCAATGCGAATCGGTTAAGGGAAGCGGTACGATTAAGAAAGGCTGTGTATAAGGACGGCAAACCATCCTTCTCCTCTGCCTCCTATGATTCCTTATCGCTTGCCGCCGACCCGTCACTCGAACTCTCTTATCTTGTTGCACCACCCCGGATGGCATATTATGAAAAGGTGTCGCGGCAGATTTATGGCATCTACCTCAAGTATATTGCCCCGGAGGACATCGTGGTTTACAGTATCGATGAGGTGTTCATCGATGCCACCTCGTACTTATCCCACTACAATATGACAGCACACGACCTTGCCATGACAATAATCCGGGAAGTGCTTTATACGACTGGCATCACCGCCACTGCCGGGATCGGTACGAATCTATATCTGGCGAAACTGGCAATGGACATCACCGCCAAACACGCCGCGCCAGACAAGGACGGGGTCCGCATCGCTGAACTGGATGAAGAGAGCTTCCGCTATCTCCTCTGGGATTACAAGCCGCTCACAGACTTCTGGATGACCGGTCCCGGCACCGTCAAGCGGCTAGAAAAGCATGGCATCCATACGATGGGCGAGCTGGCATATTTCAGCACCGTCAATCAGGATATCTTATATAGGGAATTCGGTGTTGATGCCGAACTGCTGATCGACCATGCTTGGGGGCTGGAACCCTGCAGCATAAAAGAGATCAAAGCCTACAAACCCAGCACCAACAGTATCTCCGAAGGACTGGTTCTCTCCTGCCCTTACCCATATGACAAAGCCAGAATTATTATCATGGAGATGGCTGACAGCTTAGTATTGCAACTAACAGATAAAGGACTGGTTACGGATAGCCTGACATTGGATGTGGGCTATGACCGGGAAAACTGCGACAGCGGAAAGTACAGAGGTCCGGTACACATTGATCACTACGGCCGCACTGTTCCGAAGGGTGCTCACGGCAGTACGAAGCTGGATAACCCGACCAACCTCGGCAGCCAACTCATCAAGGTGGCCGCCACCCTATTCGACCAAATTGCTGACAAAACCCTAACCGTGCGACGGATCACCATCGCGGCTAACCGTGTGGTCAAGGACGAAGGAATCTTCCAAGTCAATCTATTCACAGACACAACCAAGATGGAAAAGGAAAAGCAGCTCCAAGAGGTCATGCTGGGGCTGAAAAAGAAGTTCGGCAAGAACGCCGTGCTGAAAGGCACAAACTATTTAGACGGAGCCACCATGAAAGAACGGAATAAGCAAATCGGTGGCCATCGTGCCGAGTAAAGGAGATTCGTATGATAAGAGAAACTACTCCTGCAAGAATCACACAGGTTATTATAGATTTCTGTGCTTCTATCACATCTGATTCGTCACCGGAATACATCGATGTTTGTCCAGCATCTTGGGCCACTCCTAATGAGTGCTTTAATAATGTTCCTCGGATGGTCAAACAATATGGTGGCTCGATGATTTCTGGTTGGGCGGTATGGCAACGCGGAAACATGCTCCTTGATGCCGAGGCCCACGCCATTTGGAGAACACCTGATGGCAAACTTATTGATATAACCCCACATAGTTATAACGAAAAGCGAATTCTCTTCTTGTTTGATTCTTCCGTTTGCTATCATGGAATTACCATTCCGAGTCACCGACAAGCTCTTACTAATTCTCCTTTGGTGGCAGAACTCATTCGCCTCTGCACTGTAAGGGATCACGCCATGCAGACATCTATATTTGGAGACAGATACACTTTGCCTGTTGATTGGTATGATCAAGTCAGGGCATTAGAGTTTATATTTGCACAAGAGGTTGGCCGTAATGATCCTTGTCCATGTGGCTCCGGTCTGAAATACAAGAAGTGCTGCGGACAGTTTCAATAATGAGCGGAGGGAGTACAATGGACTACAAGAACACGCCAGAAGGCAGAGCGGTTCAATCTAAATACGCCGACCTACTCTCCCTCTCCCGGCCGGCTCCCATCAAATCACGCATGACTATCCAAAACCGAGCCAAGATTTTCAGCCCGTTTGCTGCTCTGCGCGGTTATGAGGATGAGATTGCGTCTGAGGGGAAGGACCACTTGAAAGTCCAGCGGATAGAACTATCTGAAGAAGAAAAGGCCAAACTGTCCGACACACTCTGCCGTCTCAGGAAAGGCCAGCCAATTTCTGTCCGTTATTTTATCGGCGGCTACTATGAGAATATTTCCGGCACTGTCGAGGTCATCGACCCAGTTGCCAGCGAACTGCGAATCTCGACTGGCACAAAGACTTCTCTTGGCAAAGACCTATCGACCATCATCCCGTTTGGTGATATACTTACTTTGACGGAGGTAACTCCCTCATGAACTACTTTTACTGCGATGCCTGCCACTACTGCTTTGAGGCAAACACACTGCCAGACCGCTGTCCAGACTGCGGAGCAGTCACTCGCAATGATAAGCCAGCAGTGCGACCGGCGAGTAACAATGAAATAGATGAACTGCTCCGCATCCGGGCAGAAGACAATGATTGATTTGGGAGGTACTACTACGCTTACACGTCAATTATACGATGAAATCACACGATGCAAAGACCGCATCATGGGCTGTTCTTCTCACAAGGAAGCCACTCCATACTTAAATCGTCTTCAGTTTTTGAGCAACTGTCTGACCAGGCCTGCAAGGAATGTCGCTTCTTCCCTGTATTCCATGTTGAACGAATACTGCAAGCAGGGCAGTGACAAAGAAAGGTATTCACAGTTCGTCCTGCAGGACATCAGCAAACTCAAAGATTTCATAGAAGGCAAATATTGAAGGCGTTCCGTCTGTGTTTTTATTGTAACCCTATAACATCGCTAGGCTTGTTCTATTAATTTCACTTGATGCTACTACTTTATCATGCTATACTAGAATTATAGTTATAATGTATTTTTGTTCATTCTCAATATGTCAGTTCACAAAGCGAAAGAATCTGTGATTATTTTTTAACCTCACAACATGAATTAAAATAATACCCGGAAGGAGTAAAGCCGAGAATGTCCGATATTTTATATGATAGCGGCGTATTGTCAGATGTTGACATAAGAGAATTTTGGGGAAAAGGTATAGAAATTGATACATATCAAAAAGGCGATTGGGCATTTGATTTAGATAAACAACTTCAACTCGGTTCAATCGATTTACGCTTTCGTCCTGACTATAAGAAGTTCAATTTAAACGAAAAGGATACTATCAAATATGATAGTATCCTTCAAAAGAGATATACTACTCCATACGACCTAGATGTTGACGAAAACCTAGTTCTCAATCCTGGGGATGTTGTATTAACAACAACACTAGAAACTGTCAGGCTATCCGAAGAATTTGCAGGAATTCTTACTGGACGCAGCAGCATTGCCCGTCTAGGAATCATGGTTCATTGTTGCCAAGAATTCATCAATCCGGGGCATGGACAGCCAATTCCCTTGCAGTTAATCAACCTATCTCCACGGACAGTCGAATTGGATCGTAGAATTCCTATTTGTCAACTGGTCATCCTCAAGCTCCGAACACCATCATCCGGTCGATACAAAGAAAGTATCCGTGCGAAATACTCAGAAGAAACCGACGCTCAAGAATCCAAAGTATATGAAGATATTCCCTGTCCAATACATAACAAAGATGGGTCTTTAACGCAAGCCAAAATGGAACCATCTAAAGCTGTACATAAAGAGAATGATCTCACTTCTCAAAAAGAGGACATCGAAAACTCTTCTCAGAAAATTTTCGCAAACAACATAAAACTTAAAACACTCTTAAATCATTATTTAACACCATTTTTGCCATCATTAATTATGGGTTTATTTATAACACCTTTTTTCATTTCTTTTGTCAACAAAATGACATTACTAGATTTTCTCACACAAATGCAAAGTGCCCCCTTATCTATAATAATCGCCATTTTACTTTTTATATTATACATTTTTCTAAAGAAGGAATAGTTATGAAAGTTTATATCGCATCAAAGTATATTGCACATAAAAAAATAAATAACGAGATATACCAAGCTCTAAAGAACAATGGCATTGATGCATTTCTCCCTGAAACCATCAATAATAATGCAACGGACAAAGAGAATATGCTTCTTGTTTCAGAGAAATGTTTCTCTGAAATCGAAATTTGTGACATCATATTAGCGGTTTGTCCTTTCGGAAAAAGTGTATCATGTGAAATCGGATATGCGATTGCACTAAAGAAAAAATATTTTCCCAACAAGAAAATAATCGCGTTAAATATAGATTTCAAAGAGGAAGCAATGTTGTATCCTTATATTGATATTAGCGTGAATGGAATTTCCGAATTAATTTCCGTACTAAAGTCAATTGTTTAAAAAATATGCGATGAAAATTGTAAAGTAGTACGCAGTCATAAGCCTTCTGTTGAAAGGTAACGCCGTTTAGTGCGTTAATAGATTCTAGGAAATTTCAAAAAAAATGAAAAAATCGCAGAAATTAAGATGTGGTAAGATCCTAACAGAAGAACCTCTTGAATGTTTCTTTCTGCGACCAAACTCTATTCTTACATATTGTCATATAACTTAAACCCTTTTGAGCATTTTGGTTTCGAGGTTCTCATTTTTGGGGGAGGGGATCAACGGGTGCTTATTGACTGCTTATGTATTTTTGTGCTCGCAAGTTTTATTTCCGTTACAAATTATATATCCGTAATGCAAAAAGCCGTGCGACTGTCCCCCGAGAGATAGCCACGCGGCAATTCATTTATTTCAGTTTTTCGAGAATCTCATCTGCACTCATTCCGCTGGCCAACAGCTTCTTCACGAGGTTTTCTGCTTCGTTCTTCTTCGCCACTTCGGCGGCCTTCTGATCGGCGGTTGCTTTCTTGGATTCCAGCTTCGTCAGTTCTTTCTGGGCAGACTTGAGAGCAGTCTTCTTCTTTTTCAGGTCAACTTTCAGTGTGTCGATGTTGGCGGTAATGGAAGTGATTTCGGCAGTCAGAGAAGCGATGGATTCCTGCTTTTCTGCGATTTGGGATGTGAAGTCGGTGGTGATCTTCGGTTTATTCTTGCCGCCTTTGGTTCTGGGCATAAGTGTGTCCTTCTTTCATTTATAATTTACGAGTCAATAAAGTCTAATGAGCAATTAACCCATAATACGATTTTTTATTCTACTTTTTAAATCTTTTTCATACTTAGAATACAAAGGTATTTTCCCATTTTCAATAGTCGCATTTGTATATGTGTAATCATACCATCTTTCTGGCTTGCTAAGCTGCTCTATCAGTTCTGGTAATAAACTTGTATTCTGCAAAATCATGCATTCAATTGCTCGAAGGGGAAGCACTTTTATATGGCTACAAATATAGTTTTTTTCTTCGGTATCTAAGGTTTCTGTTTTTTCAAGTATTTCATATACTTTTTCATACACCTTTTTTCTGGAAACAACGGCATCTTCTAGGACAACTACAATACCGAATATTTTATCTTTTAAATATTGTTTATCCAATTGAAAACATCCCTGCAAATAATTGTTAATTTGATTATAAATTTGTATTACATCTTCTGCATAAATCTCAATATCCGCTTCGATTTCCGCAACATCAAATTTTCTCAACTTTAAGCTTGGTGTAATTGCCTTTGTATCATAGAAAATCACATTGTCTCCCTCAGCTGCAATAACATCAGAAGTCAAGAGTTTATCTTTTCCCTTTTTGTATAGCAGTTCTGGTGATATCCATGTAACTGTATCAAGTTGTCTTACAATATTATAAAGATAGCTTTCGATTACTTCTTTTCCTATAGCTCGCCGCAACTTATTATCTCTAAATGTCACCCGATTTAACATTGACTCAGTCACTGCATTCACTACAAGATATGGCGATGGAATGTATGTAAAATCTTTTCCTGATATAAATGGATAAAGATACTGAATTTTCAATCCATAATATTGATCAATTATATTATCCTTATACAGCGAAAATAGTTCCTTTTTATAATCATCTTTTTCGATAGAAAGTAATCTCACAGCATCTGTATCAGAAAAAGCTTTCTCAAGTATCTTCTGAATTGTAGACTCTTCAAGTTTATCCTGAACTTCTTGGCTAAACCCATAAAACACAAGAAAGGCAAGTTCTTCTAGTTGCTCATAAGCAACTCCCATTTTATCAAAAAGCACCTTTCTCATATCTAAATTACTATTTTGGAAAGTAAAAAAATAATGATACCTATATAGTTTTTGAATAAAAACTCCCTGAACCGGAAACTGCTGCAATGCAGAGATCATCATAAAAAACTCCGGATAATCTCCGCTTTCTTCCGCTGCGGTTAAACCTTCATGCCAGTAATTCCTTATCAAAGTAATCGTTTCTGCAAATGTTTTTCCGTCTAGTTCTTCTGATGCACAATCATTATCATAAACTATTGAATAAGCCGCAAATGCCTCAATTTCCCAGGGCATGATATTTTCTTCACAAGCCTTGTTCAAATCAACCATCGAGCGGCTCATAATTCTACTTGAGTATTTTTGGCAAACTAACATCTTGCTATCTAATGTATATCTCCCAAGAATCTTCAAAAAATCCAAGTTATGGTGAACAAGATTTTCTTCCACCAAGATTCCTCCTTCACATTGTATCCAATGATTTGCATGTTATAGTATCAATTAATACCTTGTCTTATCTCTATAAACATATTTTAGACATTACTTAACTTCTTTGCATCTTAGCCACATTCTCATGTGTTGCCTGCTGCTCACCACGGAGAGGTATGCAAAGTTTCGAGCAGCAATGGGAGCTCACGCTCCCACAATTCATGTGATAGATCCATAGCGCTTCCACAACGTGGACACCTTGGAAATTCCGCGCCCTACTTATAGGAACACACCTCATTCACCTTCCTCGGCCACCGGTAAGTAGGGGAAAGCAGAAGCTCATGCAGTACTCGTGTGGACCGTACATCCCAATTCCAGTTATCATCGAACCAATCTAATTTATTTTTCATGTGATTTACACCTCCAATGAGTATTGTAGAATCGTGGGTATCAACGCTTTTGCGACCGCTGTGGACAAAGGTTGAACTGGAGTGGTTTTGATGATGTAGAAGTACGGTACATAGGGTGGGACGGAGTCGAGGATAAAGATTAGTTTTATGATTTAATTAAACCACACTTCACCAGTTCTTACAAGGACTTGGCACTTTTATCTTTTTCGGAGAGGATATATTCCATTACTGGCCACGGATTCGTTTACCAGTTGAATTCCGAATCGTACCTCACGGCTTTAGCCGCAGCAGCACAGAAATCGTTATCCACACACCACTGCATCAGGGTGTCATCTTCCAAGGTCAGATATCCGTGGGCGAAGCCTCTCGGAATGTACATCTGTTTCTGGTTTTCAAAGGACAGAATCTCTCCATACGCATGACCGTAGTTTTCTCCGGGTCTCAAATCCACAGCCACATTAAATATGCTCCCGTGCAGACAAGATACCAGCTTTGCCTGCACGTATTCACCCTCTTGAAAGTGTAGTCCACGCAGCGTTCCAGCTTTTTTGCTGAATCCTTGGTTGATTTGAAGCACATGGAATCCCTCTGCTGACACAGACATCCATCCCCGGAAGTCTTCAAAACGCCGTGTTTCAATTATTATTGGCTTTCTGTACTCCCTTGGACTGATGCCTTCTACTTTTCGGAACATCCGGCTGAAGTAGTTTGCATCCGCCATTCCTACTGCCGCACCGATTTCATCCACAGTCATGTCCGTAAATCGGAGCAGCTGCTTGGCTCTGGTGATCCGCTTTGAGATCAGATAGTTGTTGACCGTCGTTCCATATGTTTCTCTAAAGATTTTGGACAAGTAGAACTTATTGATAAAGAAGTGTTCAGACAGATCATCCAGTGCGATTTTTTCCGTGTAATGCTCGTCCAGATACTCCTTCACGGCTGCTAATTCCAGCCGCTTTCGGCTCACCGTCATGCTCTCTGGATGCCATGACTGTTCCATCAGGAGAGTTAACAGAGTACCCAACTTCTCATTGATCCGCACGTCTCGTATGTAATCGGAAGATAATGCCAAATCGTAGATATCCGTCAGAAGTGTAGTGAACGGTTCAATATCCGCCGGGTGGAACACAGGTCGGCCGCCTCGCTCTTTGTACTTTTCATATACAGCTGGAAGAGATGGTGCATAGAAGTGGCACCACTGGAGCGACCAAAGGTCATCCGAGGTGGAATGGCTATAGGCTTTTCGGCAGTCAATGAACACACAGTCTCCTGCTCCCAGTTCATAATCCACACCTTCGTATTTCAGACTGCCTTTTCCAGATAGAACCACAAAACACAAAAAGGACACCAGGTCGGTTCGGGTCGAGGTATAGCCGAATAAGAGTGTGTTTTCATAAATACCGCTTTTTGCGCCTTGCGGAAGAGTCTCAAATTCTTCGATTTCGCAAACATAACAGCATTTGTACCCCTCCGAGAATTTTCCAATAAAATCCGCCATGGACATCATTCCCTGAAGAAGTTTGACATAACCTTGATTCGATGGCTGAGAGGAGTTCTTGCTCAATCGAATGTTGAAATCGACATACTGGTCAAACCCACTGCCTTTCGTCTGCACATTGGCACGGTTTTCAATACTCTGAAGACCACACTGATAGCTATACATACATCACAGTGAGGGATTTTTTATTTCCATTGCAACCTATATGGAACGAATCGCACTTACGTCATAGCTTCCATCATGAGCCTGATTCCGACTTTCATGCCTTCCTCAAAAGCAGTCTTCTCCCATGCACAGCACACCGTTCCCTGCTGGTCCATGATTTTTTCCCAAAGTGGAATCTTATCTCCAACATAGTCATCTACCAACCTATCCATACCATCCAAGCCACGCATCCACTCTTCCAGTTCCTTTTCTTTTTCCTTTGCGACTTTTCCGGCAACTGTGTTTTTCTCTACTGGGTTGTTTTCCGTGTAATGCTCGTAGATCAGATCCAGCAGATTTTCTACAGGCGGATAATACTCTGGTTCCGTTTTCTTCAAATACTCTTCCAGCATCTCTTTCAGTTTTTCTATAATGCTACCTACCTTCCTAACCGTGAGCCATACATTCTGCTCCCTGGTTAGGATGGATATTACCTCACAGTTCTATACATAGCAGCTGAATTTTTCATTGCTTACCAATATTTTGCTTCGGGTGCTTCATCTTCTCCTTCACCTCATCTGGCACATCGATCAGCCCGAACCGGTAGAACATTCCGAATATGTAAGTTACGCCCCGGATATCGCCCAGAGCTTTCGGGCGATCTACCACTTCTCCTTTTATATTCCCCAGTGCAAGCAATACCGAACTCCACGTCAGGCTCTTGCTACCTTCTCGACGATCGATCCACAGTTCTTTGGTCAGTTCCCCATTCCGCCCGGTCTTGATCTTATAGGAAAACGGCAATCCGGATATCGTCTTGAACCGGTATCCTTGAAAAGCAACCACACACTTCCAGAGATGCTGTTCATCATGACCGCTCTGCAACGCTTCAACTGCTTTCTTCCTCTGCCGCATTCGTCGAAGCCCCTCTGCCATAACGCTGATCTGGTCTCGATCACAAAATCCTCTCTGAAATACACGCCTTTCTTATAAGGTAAATAAGAAGTCACCGATGCCTTTGACAGATTTAGCTCTGCTGCCACCGCTTCCAACGCTTCTTTATAAGGTATTCCCCGTTTTCCCTCAAAAGCAGAATTCACCGCATCTGCAATTTCAGATTCATAAACACCGGCTGTGATCAATAGCTTTCGCACCTTGATGGGATTGAGAGATAGTATGTCTGCGATTGTCTGAAGGGAATTATTGGTATAGAGAGCCACAGCCGCTTCCATCTGTTCCTGCAGGATAGCTGCCGCATCATAGCTCGGCTTCAACGGTTTCCGGCCGGCACCGGGTTTTCTTGGTTTATATGGTCTTTTATCTCCCACAAAAATTCTCCAATCTCACAGCATTCCGATCTTTTTCCGATATTATATACTCAGCTCCCGGCCACGTATCACCTTCTCAGACAAAATCCGAATCATACCGCACAGCCTTGGCAGCTTCACCGCAGAAATCATTATCCACACACCACTGCATCAAGGTATCATCTTCCAACGTCAGATACCCATGAGCGAAACCACGCGGTATGTACATCTGCTTTCGATTTTCAAAAGACAGCACCGCACTGTAAGCATGACCATAGGTTTCCCCCGGGCGCAGATCCACAGCCACATTGAAAATCGAACCATGCAGGCAGGACACCAGCTTCGCCTGTGCGTGTTCCCCTTCCTGAAAATGCATACCACGCAGCGTGAACGCTTTCTTGCTGTATCCCTGGTTGATCTGTCGAACAGTGAAATTTATAGATTGGTCGTATGGCACGGCAAGATATCCTCTGAAGTCTTCAAAGGCCGGGGCTGTGAGTATTATTGGCTTCGCCTGTCTTGTATTCATCGTTGCACCTCTTTTTTTATTTTCGTTTCAAACTATATGCTTTTTAGGAAAACACAGGGTGTTCTCCCCTGTGTTCACCACTGCTTCCGATATTCTCTTGGACTGATTCCCTCTACTTTTCGGAACATCCGACTAAAATAGTTTGCATCTCCCATGCCGACCGCAACACCAACTTCATCCACAGTCATATCTGTGAAGCGAAGCAGCTGCTTGGCTCTGGTGATCCGCTTTGAGATCAGATAGTTATTGACTGTTGTTCCGTAAGTCTCTTTGAAGATTTTGGATAGATAGAACTTGTTAATAAAGAACTTTTCTGCCAACTCTTCCAGCATAATTTTCTCTGTAAAGTGTTCGTCCAGATATTCCTTCACGGCTGCCAGTTCCATTCTCTTCCGGCTCACCGTCACGCTCTCTGGATGCCAGGACTGTTCCACTAGGAGAGTCAATAGACTTCCCAGCTTCTCATTGATCCGCATATCCCGGATGTAATCAGATGAGGAAGCTAAGTTATAGCGGTCTGTTAGGAGTAATGTGAAGGGTGTTAGATCATCTGGGTGGAACACAGGGCGACCACTACGCTCTTTATATTTCTCATACACAGCTGGAAGGGATGGTGCGTAGAAGTGGCACCATTGGAGCGACCAGAGATCATTGGATGTGGAATGGCTGTAAGCCTTTCGACAATCGATGAACACACAGTCTCCCTCACTCAGCTGATATGTTTGCTCCTCATAGGAAAGCTCTCCCTTGCCAGACAGAACGATAAAGCAAAGAAACGACACCAAATCCTCTCTCTGGGATACATGTGGGTGAACAGCCTGCAAAGAGCCGACCTCTTGCAAATGGAGCAAGGATGTTCTGGCAAAGGTTGATGGCGTGTAAATGATTCGGGAGGAACTTACGGAAGAAGACTGTGGGTTGAATAATTCTTGATCCATATTACGTCTCCTTATCCTTTCCTGCCAACTCGTATAATTTCTTAACTCTTTGATGCAAAACTTGATGTGTGATAAAATTCTCCCATTACTACCGGATTTCCTTTATACTTCCATCTATAATCATCAAATGTAAAGCCTAAATTCAACACCTGTCTCAAAATAAACTTTTCAAACTCATCATCGCTATTAAAGTATATTCCACCAGGTTTTTCACTTTTTTGTCTATTATATATTCTCATAACATCGGAGATACTACAGTTGATTTTAATACTCAAATCAATTAAAGTCTCTGCAGAATATGCATTTCTCACAGTTTTATAAATCCAGTCATCGATCTGATCTCTTGTCATTATATTAAAATAGAAATCATTTTTTAGAGATGTATTTTCCCATGGTATTTGAGCACCTTTTGTTAGAGCAATTACATCTTTCCTTACTTCTTTAAACATATCTTCTATTTTTATGTTCGGCTGCTCGATATGACGCAATAAGCATTCTGTATAGAATCCGTTTCCATTTTCATCAGCCGCACAACCAGCGGTCTTATTGGGAGCTGTTGCAAAAGCAACAAACGTTCCACTACCTGCTTTCATTTCTGCCAGTCCCGTTCCAACAATATCACGAGCAAAACCCGGCTCAGAACGACACGCATCCAAAATCATAATATTGTTCTTTTCCGGATGAGCATCCATATAATCTTGTACAACTCTCATTCCCACAAGTTGCGTTGCCACAAAAATTGCTTTAATTGGATTATATGTACAGTCAATAGGAACAAAATAATTCTCTCCATCTATTTGTACACCATGTCCCGTATAATAAAGCAACACTGTCGAATATAGGTCTGCATTCTTAAGAAATTCAGAAATAATATTGAACAATTCCGCTCTATTTTGATTTTCTGCAAAAAAGACATCGAAATTCAACCGTTCTAGGGCACCGCGCATATCCTCTCCGTCTTTCTTACATGACTTCAATTTAGGCTGCGTAATGTACGCAGAATTGGCAATTACCAATGCCACACCTTTTTTATTTATCATTCTTCAATTCCCCGTATCGTTTAAAAAATATATTAAAGACGTTTGCTCCATGCCATCCACATTTGGAACCGCACGGTCATAAATCATGCCATTAAACAAATCATCGAAATTCAACTTTCCTTCTCTGTACAGATCATACATCGGAACGCAATCACTTCTAAATGTGGCTGGAATCAACTGTACAAGTGCAAATAGTTTCTTCATTTCTGTAATGTGTTCTTCCAGTCGTTCTTTTCTAAAGCTCTTGATATCTTCTGACAGCATTGCCTGCTTTTTGTTCCCATGCCTTATGTAGAAATGAAACTGTCCTTCTGGTTCTTCTGTAATATATGGTTTGTACAGTCCTCGTTGAATATGAAGTACCACAATATATTTGTCATCTTGTAATGAAATGAACGAAAAGGTCACATCCGGCACAGTTGGGCGAATCGCCTGTAGTTCATTCCGGCGATCCAATTCAAAGTGATCAATATTAGGAATCGAAATCCCCGCTAATATACTGGCTACTCCAGAAGTTTCTCCGATTCCATAAAATATGTATCCTCCATCTGCATTCGCAAAGGAACAAACATCATTTCTAAATTCAGCTTGTTTTTCTTTCTTATTATTCTTATCTAAAAGCGGTGCAAAATTTACCTTATAATCAATAAAATTATTCTCTCGATAGGCATCATTACTAAGAAGAACCTGAAGATCGTCCGCAGTCCATTCTCCAAATTCTTTATTATTTATCCTCATTTGGTTTATTCCTCCTATCCAGAGTTGCATCTTCACATCTCAGCCAGTCATAAGACCGTTGCCTGCTGCTCACCTCGTAGCGGTGTGCATTTCCGAGCAGCTACCGTGTGGGATAACCACACGGTCTTTTATCCAATTATACTACCGACTCACATATTTCTCCAGTTATTTCTCCCTTTTTTCTTTTGCCGACTTTTCCAAATTTTCCATGTATTTTTTAGCATCCTTCATAAAGCTCACTGCAATCATCACAATTACAGCACCTATCGGGAATGCTGCCACAATACTCACTGATTGAAGATTATTCATGGAACTTTCTGCAAACAGCAAAGCAATCGGAAGCAAAATAAGCAGAACACACCACATCAACTGAATGCCTTTATTCGGTTGTTCGCCATCCTCCAGTGTGTGATAGCTATAGCAGGATGCTGTCAAAGCAATCGAATCAAACGAGGTCGCATAGAAAGCAACCATCGTCAGCAACACAACTACCATGATAACAGGTGCACCCGGCATTGTTTTGATGATAGACACAATCATGCCATACAGATCTCCGCTTTCCAGATACTGTGCAATAAAGTCAGCCTTTCCAGTGACTTGCATTCCCATAGAATAGTTTTCCTCCCTTCATTTACTGCAACATTTTATTTTAATGCACCTGTCGGCTTAAACTCCGTTCCCATTTTTTCGTGTTCATAAATTTTTGCATCGACAAGGAACCTATCATAGTCAATAAAATCAAACTGGTTCTGCCCCATTGTAAACGGAAACTCCGTTTTGCCTTCTTTTTCTGCTGCCGTGATTTTAGAGAAAATAGAGCAGCCAAACTCAGAATGACCTACAATGTAATAGCCACGCAGCCACTGCCAGTTCGTGTGTTTACCGTTAGTCATCATCGCTACACAATTACGAAGTGCATCCTTACCAATGCCATAAAGACTCATGGGATGGCAGGGAGTATTTTCATTGATACTGCCCTCAAAGAAGCCAATCTCGTGCATTGTGCCCATAACGCTAATCTTAGCGATACCCGCATCAACCATTTGCTTCAAGAAATGGTAATGCTTCGGCAAATCCGCAATATGATTCTCCGAGTAGTGGACAAAACCATCTCTCCATGCCAGATGAAGAAGGACATTCCCTGGTACTTTCATCCATGCTGTTGAGCTTGTCCACGAACTGCTGCACGGCAGATACGATCTTGCGGATGGTTGGCATCAGGATATCGCCAAAAGAAATAGCCAGCTCCTCCAGCTGAGATTTCAGGATGGTGAGCTGACCATTTAAGTTGTCCTGCATGGTTTCTGCCATGCTCTCGGATGCGCCGTCACAGTTTTCAATGGCACCACGCAGTTTGTTGATGTCCGTCTCGCTGGAATTCATCAGGGCAAGGAAGCCGGACATGGCATTCTTGCCGACCAGTGCCTCTGCGTTGGCGGCCTTCTCAGATTCCGACAGCCCAGAAAATGCCACACGGCAATCCGCAAGGATGTCGTTCAGGCTTCTCATGCTGCCATCCGCGTTGCTGGTCGCAATCGTGACCTCACCGATGTTCTTGCCCACAAAGGTCACTTCACCGGAAAGGCTGTTCATGATGGTACGAAGGGAAGTACCAGCCTGAGAAGCCTTGATACCACTGTTTGCCATCAGACCGATGGCTTCTGCGGTATCCTCTGCCGAGAACCCAAGCGCACCGGCGATAGGCGCACAGTACTTGAACGTCTCGCCCATCATGCTGACATTGGTGTTCGCATTGGAGGAAGCGGCTGCAAGGATATCTGCAAAATGCCCGGAATCCGCCGCAGACAAACCGAAAGCGGTAAGGGCATCGGTGACAATATCCGAAGTCGTAGCGAGGTCTTCACCCGAAGCCGCCGCGAGGTTCATGATACCTTCGATACCATTCAGCATATCCCCCGTTTTCCATCCGGCCATGGCCATGTACTCCATCGCCGAGGCCGCCTCGGATGCAGAGAACTTTGTCTTTGCACCCATTTCACGGGCTTTTGCACGAAGCTGGTCGAAGTCATCCCCTGTCGCACCGGAAATGGCAGAAACCTTACTCATTTCGGAATCGAAATCGGCTGCGGTCTTCACTGCGGCAGTGCCAAGACCCGTTACAGCGGCAGTCACCGGCAGGAACTTCTTACCGACATTTTCTACAGAAGATCCGATGTCCTGTAGCTTTTCTCCGGCTTCATCGATCTTAGCAAGAGTCGCATTCGTGGTCGCCGCCTGGTCCTGTAAGGATCGCAGATTCTGTTCGGTCTCCACGATCTCACGCTGGAGGGCATCGTACTGCTGCTGGGTGATCTCACCGTTGGCAAGCTGCTCATTGGCCTGCTGTGCGGCAGTCTTCAGAGTTGCCAGTTTTTCCTTGGTAGCTTCAATGGCATCCTTCAGCATCTTCTGCTTCTGGACGACCAGTTCTGTATTGGAGGGGTCCAGTTTCAGGAGTTTGTTGACATCCTTCAGTCCGGACTGCGTCCCCTTGATTGACTTGTTTACACTTTCCAGTGCTTTGGAGAGCTTCGTGGTATCGCCGCCGATCTCAACGGTGATGCCCTGGATTCTGGATGCCATGCGGATGACCACCTCCTCGTTTTGGGCATAAGAAAAGCCCATCTGCGTAAAACAGACAGGCAAATACTGTGTATCAATTCAAATTGTTCAGCATATAATAAACACGAAGCAACGTTGCGGTTTTTCTCTTCAAAGTCTTGACTTTTTAGATGCAAACTGCTATACTATGCCTCAGTGATCAGGTTTCAGATACTCGCGAGGACTGAGACCGGGGGGAGGACCTGTTGGCCCTCCTCTTTTCTTTTTATCACGAGTTTACCGAATGCGAGGCAAAGGAGATGCCTAATCAATTACAGAATGATCGCTTTAGAACATACGATCAGCAAATAGATATTCTTAAGAATCAAAAGGGACTCATTATTTCTGATGAAACCATCACCAAGGAGTCTTTAATTAACATCGGCTATTTTTCCCTTATTGGTGGTTATAAATATCCATTTAAGAACCCCATGACTCGGAAATACATTAATACTACTTTTGAGGATATCTATGCTCTCTATAAGTTTGACAGAGAACTCCGAGAACTTACTTTTAAATACCTGTGCGAAGTAGAAATGAAAATTCGTCAGGTTATTTCCTATTGTTTTTGTCAGCATCACGGGGATAGTCAAACTCACTACATATCAACTGCAAGCTACCGTTCTAAGCCGAAATATGCTCGCGATATCGCAGTGTTAACGAATATTCTCAGTAAAATAGCCATTCGAGATACAGATCATTCGTATCTCGTCCATCAGCGAAATGCACATCAAAATGTTCCGCTTTGGGTTGCTGTGAATGCATTGACTTTTGGGCAAATATCTAAAATGTATTCGCTTTTGCCCTTCTCCCTGCAAAGTGCTGTTGCCCAAGAATATCCTCATGTAAACGAAAAGGAACTGGAACAGTTCTTAAGATGTTTAACCTTTTACAGAAACGTATGCGCACACAATGAGTGTCTTTATTGTTTCTCTTCTCGCCGTGATATTCCGGACACCAATCTTCATCGCAAACTCAATATTCCCAAAACTGGAACACAGTACACTCAGGGAAAACGAGATTATTTCGCTTTAGTTATAGCCTTCCGCTATCTTCTCTCTGACGATAGCTTTAAGAAATTCAAAAAAGCCTTGTTAGCCTCATTCGCACATATCAAAAAGAAAGCTCCCGACTCACGCAGCAGCAACTGTATGATAAGCTTGGCTTTCCAAGTAATTGGATGAAACTGACTCAATACAAACGATAAAGACTTTCCCGCCCAGTCATCAACGGCTGAGCGGGATTTTTCTTTACGCTCACTCGACGAACGTGCTTATTTCATTTGCGATATAAGCACGTTCGTCTGTTTTTTCGCCTTAGAACCGGTCAAAGTCCTCCTGCGATGCCAGTTCCTTATACGGATACTCGTCGTTCTGCCGCTCCGTAAACATATCATTGACCAACCCGATGGTCAGCAGGTCGAGGTCGGCGATGCTGATACCGAGCTGTACACAGCGCAGCAGAAAGAGCGGGGTGGTCATTTCCCGCTCACTTTTTCGAGGTTTTTTCTGGATTCCACCTCCGTCTGCACGTTCAGACCCCACAGTTCGATCAGCTGGGGCAGGATCTGGTAGATGGAGAAGGTGTTGAACTGGTCCAGAAACTCCTCCGGGCTGTCCGGCACCTTTGCCGGGTCCGCATGACGAGCCATCAGCCATGTCAGGTCCTCGAACATCTCCAGACTGAACAGGTCGAGGTTGGAATTGTCCTCATCGTTCTCCCCCACGCTCTTTTCCAGCTGGCGCAGGTCTTTATAAATGTCACGGCCAAACTTGATGCGGTACAGGCGCGGCACGGCGGCACTTGCCTTAAAAGTGACTTCCTTGCCATCGATCTCGATTTTCTTCGTAACTGCCATAATCGTAATCCTCCAAAATTTCATGTAAAATTGGCAGAGCCGAAGCCCTGCCGTATATCGTGTTTCTTACTCTGCCGGGTCAATGCTCACCAGTGCATTACCGCCGCTCACAGTAGGCAGCTTACCATCCCACTTCTGGATCTTCTGGTACTCGATCAGCGTATCGGACAGGCTTTCTGCCAGTTTGCGGTTTGCCTCTGCCTGTGCTTCTGCGGCAATGGAAGTCTTCTGGGCTTCCGCCTCTGCATTGGTGATTGCCACCTGCTTATCCGCTTCTGCCTTGGCAATGGCGGCTTCACTCTCGATCTTCTGCTTATCTGCATTCTGCTGTGCAATGGACTTCTGCTGGATGGCTTCGTTATAAGCATGCAGAAGTTGAGCTTGCCGCTCTGAATGGTGGTTTTCTGGATCTGACCGAAGCTGGTCTTCACGCCCGTGTAACCGGTGGGGATGATGTGGAACGAGCAGACAGCCAGCACCAGAACGATGATCACTGCGAACAAAGGAAAAAACTTCTTCATAATCGTATACCTCTTTATAATAATGTAAGCAGAGCCGAAGCCCTGCAGTGTGTGTCGGTCACTTAGCCCTGCGGCTCCTCGGTGTGACTGGTGTCTTCGGTGTCCACAGCTTCTGCCTGCGGCTCGTAGACCGCATCGTACCATTTGTTATAGACATCATCGGTGGTGTTGGTGCCGGTCTTTGCCTTGACATAACCGTTTGCCAGAGGGGTTGCCTGCAGGTTCAGGGTGTCCGTCTTGACTTCCTTGCTGTCCTCATTGGTCTCACCCTCGATGGACGGACGGCTTGCCACACAGTTGTACGGCACATGACGGATGTGACGCTGATCGCCATCAAACTCGAACAGGAATGCGAAATGCTCCAGTTCCACATTGGCGTTTTCCGCAAGCACACCGTTGCCATCCAGCTCCTCGTGCATGATGTCCGTGAGGAAGCTCTCCGGAATCAGCGCGATTTCCAGATCCCCCTCATAGCCGGAGTTGTTATTCACGACATAGTAGGCGATATTGTCCGCATAGAACGGCTCGATCTCGCCATTGGCATCCATAGAAAGACTGACTGCACCAGGGATGCGGACCGGCTTTGCGTAGGTGACGCTGCCATCTTCGTCAAAGGTCGCCTTGGCATAATGGCAGTTTTTCAGGCCAAATTTGACCTTATTGCTTTTCTTCGACATAGTGTTCCTCCCATAAAAATATCCTGCATGAGCATCACACAGTCAGCTCATACAGGACTTCATACATCTTTTCGGTTTCGATCCAGACCTCACTTTTCTCATAATAGAGTTCATGCAAAGTCAGGACTTCTTCAATAGTTGCTTCCATATCCGGGTCTTTGTAATCGGTGTACACCTCGATGTCCAGCCGGTTGAAGTGGTGATACACAAGGTTATCCGCACCGAAATTCTCGGCTTTCGGATACAGGAAGCAGATAAACGGTGGATCAGGGCTCTCCCCTTCTGCGAAATGGTCATACGCATAAGGAAGCCCCATCTCCTCCACCAGAGCTTTTACTTCTTCGTGGGTCATTGGTTTCTCCTCACTTTAGTGCCTTTTCGATGAGGGACTGGAGCTGCTCGATACCTGCTTGTTCAGCCGGGGCAATATGCGGTCTTCCTGCCACACGGCCGCCGCCGCGCTTGGCATGTCCCTTTTCCAACAGATGTGCCAGCTGGTAGCGGTTCTTGGAATGCACCACCATCTGAAGGCTCTGGCTGGATTCGGACTGTTTGGTCGCCACCCAGCTTCCCTTGTACGCGCCCGTCCTGGACGGTGCATTGGCCGAGATCTGGTCTTTGACCGTTTTGGCAGATTTGCGGACTGCCTTCTTGACTTCGGTGGAGGCAAGGGTCGCATATTCTTTTAATCCCTCGTTGATGGCGTCAGCCATATTCACGGAGAAAAGAACAGCGCAATCTTGATTCGTCAGAACTTACTGCCGGATAACGATAAACAGTCCTTTTACTGGTTTCTCTGGCACGAACTTGGGCATTGGTATACTAGAAACACTGAACCAGATGATTTGCGCCGCTATAGTAATCCGAATCTTCTTGATGCTGTCACGCTCAGTGATCGCCTTCGCGGTGTCAATACCACTATCACACAACTCAAACAAGATGGGTACTGGTTCTGGCAGGAATTTATTGCTGAGGCAATCTCACAGTATGTTTCCGGAGAATATGATGCACAGCAATTCGACACTTCTCAGCCAATTGAATGGCGTTCTAGCGCCTATCTTCCCATTATACTTTATCTCGATTCAATGCTTGATGCGGCATTTTCTCCTGATGATTTGGTAGACGAATATGCTCTCACTCATTATTTTGCCAACCTTCTCATGCGCGATGTAATTGTCCTGTTCGAAAAAGCGGCTGAAGCCGGAGAGCTTATACCTGATACCATCGATGGTTTTGAAATTCCAGATGTTCCGGATGCTTCGATGGACCCGACAAGGATTTCTGATATTGAATTTGAAGAATTTCAGCCTGCTATGCGGGAGTTACATAAATTATTAAAGTACCAAGTACAAAAGGAACGCTTCTGGGAAGTTGATGAAAACTTCCTGTTAGAACTCGGAAGGCACATCAAGAAACTTCGGGATATTAAAATTCAGATTATTGCCACTATCGAGTTGGAGAATCAGTACGATGACACCAGTGTATAAAACAACTGACGACCTACTTTCCGACTACAACAGCCTACCGGAAATCGAACAGAACCGTGTCGGAAAGTACCTCAAGAATCTGGTTCGGATTCATAAGGCTATAGCATCACTCAACTTTGCCGATAGGCAGGTAAACTGGGAACTGAGCAAGCAGCGAATCGAGCCTTACACTGAAGCTGAAGAAATCAAATGCAGCTTCTGCGGCAAGTCCAGTAATGAAGTTGAGAAGATGATTGTTGCTTCGGATGATGTCTGTATCTGCAATGAGTGTGTTGGCCTATGCAGCGAGGTGCTGCAAGAGGAAATTGACAAAAAATAAAGTAAACATCGGTGTACAAGGGGTACAAACGAGATAAAATAGAAATGAGGGGCGATAGAGCGGAAATATCAGATTTTCCACTCTATCTGAACACGGTCGCTGGTGGCCTTGATTGTAGAGATCAAACCATCGGCGGCTTTTCTTTTGTCGTCAAAATCTATGCTGTCCCAGTTGTCGAGATAATAGGATAACTTCTTTATCTGCTGGGGAGATATGGTTTCAACGCTCAATTCAGCGATTGCCTTTGAAATGGTCTGGCGTCGGGTGTCCAGTTCTTCAATTTTTTTGTTAGCGTAGGCAAGCAAGGTCGCATTGGCTCCGGTTAGCGTATCCAGCAGCTTTTCAATTTCTGCCTCCACCTGTGCCAGCTCCACTTGATAGGCGGTCAGTTTCGGATTGACTTTTTCCTCTCTGCCGTGGAGTATCTGAAAGTCTTTGAACTTTTCCTGCATGGCCGAGAAAATGAATTGCTCAAATTCTTCTTTGCGGATTTTTCCGCAGCCCGGACAGCCTTTGTTTTCCGTCCGTTTGGTACAGCGGAAATATCCGGTGCTGTTTGGTACATGGGTGGCTTTCAGAGCATACCCACAATGCCCGCATTTGATTTTTCCGGCCAACCAAGTATTTTTCGGTTTCCGTCCCTGCTGGAAGGTGGTATTTGCCATAAGTTTTTTCCGGCATTTAAGCCATGTGTCAGAGGAAATGAGTGCTTCGTGTGGAGCGATAACAAGTATCTGGTCTTTTAAGCACCTGTCCTTGTCCTCCTTCACATCCCGCCCCTGATAGAGATAGCAGCCGTTTGTTCCGGCAAAGTCGGAAGCGTCATTGACAATCGCTGCGCCCTGGCTCTTGAAAAATTCGTACAGCTCCAAATCGGCCTGTGCGTAAACGGGGTTTCTTAAAAGCTGGGAAAGAAATGTACGGAACATGGATTTGCCATAAATTTTTATGTCATGTTCCTCGAAGTATCGGGTAATATCTCCGAAGGAGGTTTCCGGTTCAGCGTACATTTCAAACATCAGCCGAACATGGTCGGCGGCTACGGGGTCGGCAACCATTTTCTTTGTGCGGATACCCTCTACCACAGTAGGCTCCAACTGATAACCGTATGGTGCCTGTCCGCTCATGTGAAAGCCTTTCAGGCACCGTGAATAGTAGGCGTCTGTGACACGCTTCTGAATTGTTTCACGTTCAAGCTGGGCGAATACAATGCAGATATTCAGCATGGCCCGGCCCATCGGGGTCGAAGTATCAAACTTTTCCGTGGAGGATATAAACTCCACATCGTACTCTTGAAACAGCTCCATCATCGTTGCAAAGTCCAGAATAGAGCGGCTTATACGGTCCAGCTTGTACACGATGACCCGCCGAACCTTTCCCTTGCGGATCTCGCCCAGCAGCTTTTGAAACTCCGGCCTGTCCGTGTTCTTACCGGAATAGCCTTTGTCCTTGAATACCCGGCAGCTCCCACCTTTCAATTCATACTTGCAAAAGTCGATCTGACTTTCAATGCTGATACTGTCCTTGCGATCTACTGACTGTCTTGCGTAAATACAATCTTCTCTGATAAATTCCATATTGGGCTCCTTTCCTTGTTGGAATGGAGCTACCAACCTTACAACTATATTATACCATCAGCAGCCCCGGACAACAATGTTGCGAATGATTAGGGAAACCTGTCCCCATATTTGCTGAACACCTCAAAAAGGCAGCGCTCAATTTCTTTTTTGCGCTGTTCTTTCTCCTTCGGTGGAAGCACCGGCGTGAGGCTTTCCAGCACAATGATCTTCCCTTGAAATGCGACAGACTTTGTTTCTCGTTCATAAGTGACAGCTTGCGTCATTGAAAACCTCCTTTGCGAAAGTGCGTGTATATGCCAGCCTTTCCCACTTGTCCCGTGGGGAAATGTCAAAAGACGGCACCCAGCAGGTGCCGCCCTTTGAGCTTTCTCCACTTCGGGTCAATGTGGCCCGAGGTCAGTAAGGACTGGAAAGGTACTTTTCTTTGGCATCCTCCACGCTGTTGAGGTCGAATACTTCATAAAGCTGCCCCACAACACGCCGTATATCCTTCTTTGAAAATCCGCAGTTCTCCATTGCCATAATGACATAACCACGGCAGGCGCCATTGCTCCATTCGTCCGGTTCCAAGCCGGGGATCATTCCAAACGCATTTCCCATAAAGTGCTCCTTTTTTGAAAAGATGGGGAGCCGCGCCGGATCGGTTGGCCTATCATCAGACAGCATTGCCGGGGGCTCCCCATAGGTTTTCACTTCATTTCAGACACACCGGACGGGCATAGGCTTCATGCCCCATAGTATTTCAACTCTCCCCATTCTGATGGCAAGGCGTTCTCATTGCCTGCGACGGCTCACGGCTTGCAAGACCGCTTCAACGCTCGGACTGTGACTAAACGCAAGTATCCGGGTTCTGCGCCTGTTCCGGTGGAGCCAGCCTTGCCCCACCTATGGCATGGACCTGTTCGCTCGCTCAGTTTTACAAAGACTGTATTCTTTGAAATCCGAGGTCATGGCGGGTCTGTCACACAGCGCGTTCCCCTTCGTATCCGGGTGTCTTTTTATTCAATTTTCAATCTGCATGAGGCTTGTCTGAACCTCGGGCCATTGTGACCCGAAGTGTTTTGCCTCTCATAAGCCATTTCATTTTCCGGCCTAAATCGGTACGCCTTACAAAGAATTTTTCAAAATTTTTTCTAAGTGCCGCAGACCTCGCTCGATTGCGACACGAACCACTTTTTCATGGACGCCCTCTGCCCGGGCAATGTCCTGTTTGGTCATGCCGAGAATGAAATGGGCGTAAATCCGTTTTGCCTGTTTGTCTGGCAGACTGGTAATCGCTGCGTGAAGTTCCTGCATGGTCACTTTCCGCTCATACAGTTCATGGGGAGATAAAGCGACAAAGACAGCCTCATGTTCCAGCCCGTCATCCCGATCAAGGGAATAGTAGGCTTTGTGGCGGTATGTACGCAGCCGATAAGCAGCCTCTTTACGATCAAACTCTTTGAACATTTCTGCAACTTCTTCCGATACTTCCATGAAGCAATCCGATGTATAGAATGGGTAATAGTCCCGCAAATTGATAATAGCCATATTGACCTCCGTTTCGGTTGTTGGTTGACGAGTGACCGAAACGAAGGCGGCGGGGAGCGGCACCGGGGAATGACTTCGGGCCAACATGACCCGAAGCAGCCCCATAAGAACGCAAAAGCGCCCGGGCGGCATGAAGCCACACGGACGCATGAAATGACATAATAGTTAAGGTTCCAACAAATTTCGCATACATAGCCGGAATAACCCGGAGGCGGGGCTATGCTTTTTTTAACTGATGTAGGTCATGGGCACTGTGAAAAAAGGCAAAGATAGACACGGCGGCAATCCTCCTATATGCCGCCGTGGATTTACACGGTGTTAGGTCGTCGTTGGTTTAGCGTAGACGAAAAGAAACGGC
>NZ_JBBNIH010000179.1:0-1167 GCF_040094125.1 Faecalibacterium longum | reverse complement strand
CCGCTTTGCCCGGAACCGATTCGATGCCGTGAACTACAAGTACCAGCTGGAAAAGAACGGTGTCCATCTGGTGTCTGCTATGGAACCCATCTCGCAGGGGCCTGAAGGCATTATGGTGGAGAGTATGCTGATCGGCATGGCGGAATACTATTCCGCCGAACTGGCCCTGAAAGTGGCGCGCGGTGAGCGCGAAAATGCCCTTCAGTGCAAGTATAACGGCGGTGTGGTTCCGCTGGGCTTCACCATTGGCAAGGAGGACAGGCTGTACCATATCGACCTGGAGACGGCTCCCATCGTGCAGGAAATCTTCAGCCGGTATGCTGACGGCGAACCGGCCGAGAAGATCGCAGCATCCCTGAACGAGCGCGGTCTGCGTACCCGCACCGGGAAGCCGTTCGTGAAGAACAGCTTCTTCCAGATCTTCCGGAACCGCCGCTACATAGGCGAGTACCGCTATAAAGACATCGTGACACCGGGCGGCATTCCCGCCATCGTGGACGAGGATTTGTTCAACCGGGTACAGCAGCGTTTTGAGCAGAACAGGATCGCCCATGGTCGGCCTGCAAAAGAGGATGTGAGCTATTTGCTGACCACCAAGCTGTTCTGTGGCAAGTGCGGCACCCTGATGGGCGGCGAAAGCGGCACCAGCCACATGGGAAACACCTACTATTACTATAAGTGCGGCAACGCCAAACGCCACGGCAAGGCGCATTGCGACCTGAAAGCCATCCGCAAGGAGCCGCTGGAACGGTTCGTGGTGGACACCGCCATTAAGGTGATTTTCAGCGATGAAATCATCGAACGGCTGATAGATTTGGTCATGGAAGCCCAGCAGAAGGAGAACACCCGGCTGCCTTTCCTGAAAGACCAGCTCAGGGACACAGAGAAGCGGCTGGCAAATCTTCTGGAAGCCATTGAACAGGGCATCCTGACCCCGACCACCAAGCAGCGGTTGGACGAGCTGGAAGCCCGGAAAGAAGCCCTGAACACCAGCATTCTGGAAGAAGAGCTGAAAAAGCCCGTCCTGACCCGTGAGTGGATTCGATTCTGGCTTGAGAAATTCCGCAAGGGTGACGTGGGCAGTACGGAACACCAGCGGCAGATCATTGATACCTTTGTCAACTCGGTCTACGTCTTTGATGACCGGGTCGTGCTCAATTTCAACTT
>NZ_JBBNIH010000178.1:0-1463 GCF_040094125.1 Faecalibacterium longum | reverse complement strand
AGAACCCCAAGACGACAATATGAGCTATCTTGAGGTTCTTTAAAATAAAAAATTCGTAGAGTACATTACTCCACGAAAAAACACCGCCAAACACTGAAAACTCAGCATTATTTGACGGTGTTGACAATT
Source organism: Faecalibacterium longum (assembly GCF_040094125.1). NCBI lineage: Bacteria > Bacillati > Bacillota > Clostridia > Eubacteriales > Oscillospiraceae > Faecalibacterium > Faecalibacterium longum. The sequence goes on along the minus strand of NZ_JBBNIH010000178.1, from coordinate 1,334 downwards.
TATTTGACGGCTAATAAATCAGAAAGCCGTTGCATATTTTCTCTTTTTAAATCCATGGATGGGTGTACATAGCGATTCATTGTAATATTCACGCTGGCATGACCCAATATTTCGCTGAGACTTTTTACATCGAATCCAAGCTCTATGCACCTTGTAGCAAATGTATGACGTAACGAGTGATAATTTGCGGAGGTGATTCCGCTGTTTTTCAATACCTTCTTAAAATGATTTTGCATGGTTCTTGGTTCTAATGGATTCTGATCGCTATTGGTTAGGATGTAGCCAGTAGAAGAAGCTTTGTGTGCTGTAAGAATAGTCATTAAGCCATGGGGTACTGGAATAGTACGGATGGAGCAAGCACTTTTTGGTGTGGTAACAACAATCCTTGTCTTGTATTCACTGTTGGTTCTATCTTGGATTCTCTGGAGCGTTTGATGCACGTGGATTGTGTAATCTGAGAATGAAACATCTTCCCATCGTAACGCACAAATTTCACCTACTCTGAGACCAGTGAATAAACATACTAATATACCAATATTGCAGGAATCAAGATTAGAATACAAGTATTGGCATAATTTTTCCTGTTCAGCACGACTCAAAACTCTCATTTCCTTCGTTTGACGTTTTATCTGTATAGATCGTGCGTCACAAGAAATGGCTTTCCCGTTTCGGGTGGCAAATTGTAAGACATTTCGAATTAGAGATAAAATATCTGAAACAGTTTTAGAGGAAAGTCCATTCTCCTTTAATCCACCAGAAACAAGGAAAAAATTACACTGCGTTTCAATAAACTCGTGTGTTATATCACGCAATTGTTTGCTTCCGAACACAGGAAGTATATACGAGCTGAGAAGATTCCTATATTTGTTGCTTGTAGATTCCTTCACTTTAGGACATATAGCTTGAAACCATTCCATAGCAACCTGTTCAAATTGATCTGAGCTAATTTCTGGATCGACAGTGACAGAATTACTCGTGCACGAACTTTGACTGATAAGTTTTGCCTTGACTTCTCGATATGACTTTGCATAAACATAACCGTAATTGGCTTTGCCTGTAGAAGATCGGGACTTAATGTATCTTCCTTCCCATCTGCCGTCTTTCCTTTTGTAAATATTTTCTCCTTTTCGTGCCATAAGGTACACCTCCTTCAATATGACTATAATTCTGACGGCAAATTGTGACTTTGGAACTTTCTAAGATGGATTTTTGTGCAAAACCTCGTGTTTTATGTCCCTAACATATTGACAAACAGTGCGACAATTTGTAAAATAAAGATATAAACTAAAAAAAACAGAGAAGAATGCGATTCGTGGAGTAATGTACTCTACGAA
>NZ_JBBNIH010000177.1:0-57644 GCF_040094125.1 Faecalibacterium longum | reverse complement strand
CTTGGTGCGGGCCTCGCATCCTGCTGGCCGCGGCCCCAACAGCGACTCCCTGTTTCCGCCGCTGGCGGCGGTCGTCGCCGTTGCCCCCAAAGGGAGAGGCTTTGGCATATCGGAATATCTCTATACACCAAAAGCGCCCGGCGGGTATCCGCCGGGCGCTTTTGGCATTGACAGAACAATGACAGGAGAATAATTGGGAATTGGGAAATTGGAATAGGTCTTAGTTTATGCGACCTTTGCCGGGGCAAAGACCAGAGCCTTCTTGCGGCGGTTCTGCATTGCGCGCACCACACAGCTCAGGGTGAAGTTGATGATGAAGTAGATGACACAGGCCGTGCCGAACAGCACCATGACGTCGGAGACGTTCACCGTGCCGAGACCGTTGTAAGTACCGGCGGCGCTCAGCAGCTGGCGGATGCGGGCCATCAGCTCGATGGTGGCCACGTTTGCCAGATAGGAGGAGTCCTTGATGGTGGTGATGACCTGGCTGAGCAGGGTCGGCACGATGTTGCGGTAAGCCTGCGGCAGGACGATGTAGAGCAGCACCTCAGCGGTGTTGAAGCCCTGTGCATAGCCGGCCTCGAACTGGCCCTTGGACACGCCGTTCAGGCCGCCGCGGACGATCTCGGCGATGACAGAGGAGTTGAAGAGGATGAGGGCCAGAGCGGCCTTGAACAGAAGCTTCATCTCCACGCTGGTCAGGCCGAACATCTTGCGGGCGAAGAAGCCCGGACAGGGGCAGAACACCACACAGATAAAGATCCAGAGCAGGTAGGGCGTGTTGCGGAACAGCTCGATATAGGCGGTAGCGAACCAGCCGAGGATGCGGGTCGGACCCTTTTTGCAGTAGGTGCGGGCCAGCGCCAGCAGAGAGCCCACGATGAGGCCCATGATGACGCCCAGCACCGAGATGATGCAGGTGAAGGCCACGCCGCGCAGCAGGTAGAGCATGACGCCTTCTCTTGTCAGGATGGAAAGGCTTGCAGCAAGCGTCTTCATATCAGGCAGCCTCCTTCAGCTCTACTTTCTTGGCAGCGGTCTTGAGACCCGGGTTTACACGACCCTTGCGCTCCTTGAGGGAAGCCTCCCAGCGGGCTGCCAGCGTGGACAGCGGGAAGCAGACCACGAAGAAGATGAGGCCGCAGACGATATAAGCGGGGGCGTATGCGCCGCCGGTGGAAGCACCGGTGACGAAGCTGTAGGTCACGCTGATGAGGTCAGCGCCGCCCACGATGTAGAGGCAGGAGGTGTTCTTGAAGAGGTTGACCACCTGGTTGACCATCGGAGGGAGCATCACGGGGATGCTCTGGGGCAGGATGATGTAGCCCATCCGCTGCAGATAGTTGAAACCCTGCGCCTGTGCGGCCTCGAACTGGCCCTTCGGCACAGACTCGATGGCGGCGCGGACGACCTCGCCCATGTAAGCGCCGGTGTAAACGCCCAGTGCAATGATGCCGGTGCGGATGACGCCGAGGCTCACGCCTGCAAATGCCAGCGCATAATACAGGAAGCACAGCTGCAGCAGCAGCGGGGTGTTCTGGACGAACTCGACGTAAATGCGGGCGATGATGCGCAGCAGCTTACTGCCGCTGGTGGACATCAGGCCCAGCGCAGCGCCGATGATGAAGGCCAGCGCCAGTGCGCAGACGGCGGTCTGCAGCGTGTTGCCCAGACCCAGCAGAAAACTCTCACGATGCGTCCAGACGGTGGACCAGGACTCTAACGAAAACAAGCCAGACATGGCAAACTCCCCTTTCCCTACGCTCTCTTGGTTCTGAAAAGTCTGGGCTTAATCCAGACCGTTGTCTTTGATGAGCTGCTCGATGGTGCCATCTGCCAGCCAGCCCTTGACGAGGTCGTCGCACAGGGTGGAGAAGTCGCTGCCCTTCTTGGTGGCGACGCCATACTCCTGCGGGCTGAACTCAGCGTCAATGTAGCTGCGGCCCTCGGTCTTGTAGATGGCGAGGATGGACTTATCGACGCAGAAGCCCTGCACTTCGCCTGCGCTCAGTGCGGTGCTGATGGCGGGATAGTCGTCGTACTGACGGAAGGAGATGCCATCCTTCCAGGTGTCGGCATTGAAGGTGTCGGCGTCGAAGTTTGCGCCGTCCAGCACGCCCTCGTCGATCATGGCCTTGACCAGAGCACGAGCGGAGGTGGAGCCGGAGGAGACGCCCACGACCTTGTCCTTCAGGTCAGCCAGACCCTTGATGCCGGTGGAGTCCTCCACCAGAACGGAAACGTAGTCGGTATAGTAGGGGGTGGAGAAGTCCCAGGTCTTCTTGCGCTCTTCGGTGATGGTGAAGGTAGCCAGAACGGCGTCGATGTCGCCGGAGTCCAGCAGCTCGCCGCGGGTGGCGGCGGTAACTGTGGTGAACTCAACGTCCACGCCGAGGTGCTCTGCGATCATCTCTGCGAGGCTGTCCTCGAGGCCCTTGTACTCGCCGGTGAGGGTATCCTGAAAGCTGAAGCCCTTAACTGCGTTCTTGACGCCCACTTTCAGGACACCGCGGTCCACGATGGCCTGGGTGTCAGCGCCCAGCGCTGCAGTGGAAGCGGCTGCGCTGCCGGTGGCAGAAGATGCCGTGGAGGATGCCATAGAGGCTGCGGTGGAGCTTGCAGAGCCGCCGCAGGCGGTCAGGGCAGCAGCAGCGCCCACCAAACCAGTGACTTTCAGGAAATCACGACGCGAGATCTTTTTCATAATAAACCACTCCTCTTTGTTTTTTTTTCGGCCCGAGCGGCTTTCCCTGTCCGCTCCGAAAACGGCCTGTTATCAACAACGGCGTCTCACCACAACTTGTGAGTCCCTGCCGTGTCAACCTTTGTTGTTCGTCCTCTCAGCGGACGATCTTGCTCAGGAACTGCCGGACGCGCTCGTTCTTGGGGTTGGTGAAGAAGTGTTCCGGCGTGCCTTCCTCAATGATCTGGCCGTCCGCCATAAAGACGATACGGTCGGCCACGTTTCGTGCAAAGCCCATCTCGTGGGTGACGACCACCATCGTGATGTTCTTCTCGTGTGCCAGCTTTACCATGACATCCAGCACTTCCTGGATGGTCTCAGGGTCGAGGGCCGAAGTCGGCTCGTCGAACAGGATGATCTTGGTCTGTGCGCAGAGGGCGCGTGCAATGGCGATGCGCTGCTGCTGGCCGCCGGACAGCTGCGGAGGGTAGACATCCGCTTTGTCCCGGAGGCCGACGACCTCAAGATAATGATATGCCAGCTCTTCGGCCTCTGCCTTGGTCTTGTGATGGAGCTTCATGGGTGCCAGCGTCAGGTTTTTGAGCACCGTCATGTGGGGGTAGAGGTTGAACTGCTGGAAGACCATGCTCATGTTGTCGCGGACGATCCTGGTCTTGTTCTTGTTGGTCAGCTCCTGACCGTCGATGTAGACGTGGCCGCTGGTCGGCTCTTCCAGAAAGTTCATGCAGCGGACAGTGGTAGATTTGCCGCTGCCGGACGGTCCGATAATGACCAGCTTTTCGCCCTCGGCGACCTCGAGGTTCACGTCTTTGAGGACGTGCAGGTCTCCGAAGTACTTGTCAACGTGTTCGAGTTTGATCACTGTGATCCCCGCCTTTCCCTATCCTGTTCTGTCGTCCGTGCTCCAGCGCCGCGGACAGCGCATCTTGTGCGGCTTTCCCGAACCGCACACAAAAACGAAAAAACAAAAAAGGCGCAAAGTGAATACATCCACTTAAGCGCCTTTGCTTTCGTTGGTTAAAGTATAGTCTTTTTTTGCTTGACTTTCAATCCATAAAGTGCAACAAAAATCAGAGCGGGTCAATCTGCATTTTGGAAAGCTGCACAAACATCGTACTTAAAATCCGTAAATCAGCGGGTCATCAGCAGGAGCAGCGCCGATGCGACGGCCTGCAGGATGAGCCAGCGGGCCACCACCTGCTCGTCGCTCCAGCCCATGCGCTTGCGCACATGGTCGTGCAGCGGGGTGAGGGTGTTCTTGAGGATGCTGATGTGGAGGAAGCGCTTGAAGCTGATCTTCAGGATGCCGAGGCTGCCGTCCACGATGAACACCAGCGCCGCCAGCAGGAAGGCGAACGGGTGGCCGCTTTTGAGGGCCATGATGGCGAGGAAGAAGCCCATGGCGCGGCTGCCGGCGTCGCCCATCAGGAGGCTGGAGGGCTTTGCGTTGGACCACAGGTAGGCCAGCAGTGCGCCGATAAAGACGATGGCAGCGGTGGAGTAGTCTCCCAGCTCCTCGCCGTAAGCCAGCAGGAAGGTGCCGATGCTCACCACCGCGAGGCTGGCGGACAGGCCGTCCACGCCGTCGGTGCAGTTGACCACATTGATGCTGGCCCAGATGAGGATGACGATGAGCAGCAGGTAGAGCGGATAGGCAATGGTGAAAGTAGTGCTCAGGAAGTTGACGCTCGTGCCGTTGAAGTTCAGGTAGGTAACACCTGCCACCACGGCGATGACGAAGTCGATGAGTCCCTTCTTGTACTCGTTCCACGCCGTCTCGGAGGCGTCGTCAAAGTAGCCCGACAGCATGGAGGCGATGAGCAGGACGGTATAAATAAGGTACTCCACCTTAAAAGGCACCACCGCCAGCGTCACCAGCGCGATGCAGAGCACGAAGATGAGTCCGGAACCCCGGGCCTTGCCCTTGGAGAGCTCGCCGTTGACGGCGAAGGCACGGCCATGGTCGTGGGGGAGCTTGTCGTGAAAGACCGAGTCCATCAGGGCGGTCAGGGCAAACGCCAGCAGGAACGCCAGCGCGTCCACGGTCTGCTGGCCGGTAGCTGAAATAAGCTGCAGCATATTTTGAACCTCTTTCAATGATATTCTTCTTACTCCGAGAGTGTATCACGCCAGAGCCAAAAAATCAATCGCCCGGTTTGACAATTTTCCTCCCCGTGCCTATAATAGTAAGATAACTTATCAACACAGAAAACAGGAGACGACATGACACTTTCTTTGGAGCAGCTCTCGGCCCGGATGCGGCAGGGCGAGGACATCCCGCTGTCCGACACGGCCCGCATCGCGCTGGCGCTGAGCATCCCTTCCATTCTGGAGCAGCTGGTGGTCACGGCGATGGAGTACATCGACGCCGCCATGGTGGGCCACATCGGCGCAGAGGCCACCGCCGCCATCGGCATCGTCAGCTCGAGCACCTGGCTGCTCCACGGCATCCTTGTGGGACTGTACACCGCGTTTTCGATCCAAATCGCCCAGTACCTCGGGGCCGACCGCCGGCAGGACGCCCGGGGCGTGCTGCGGCAGTCCATGCTCTTCAACCTCATCCTGGGTCTGGGCGCTGCGGCTTTCGGCGTCGGCATCAGCCGCTTCCTGCCCGGGTGGCTGGGGGCGGACATCTCGCTTCAAGCCGATGCCAGCGCCTACTTCGCCATCTGGTCGGCGGCCCTCCCCTTCACGATGGCCATGGGAATGTACACAGCCATGCTCCGCGCCACCGGCGACGCCCTGACGCCCAGCCTGATCAGCGTGCTGGTCTGTTTGCTGGACGTGGTGTTCAACTTCTTCCTCATCAACCCCACCCGGCAGATCCTGCTCTTCGGCCAGAGCGTCACAGTCTGGGGTGCCGGCCTCGAAGTCCCGGGTGCGGCACTTGGCACAGCGTTTTCCACGACCATCGGCGGTCTGCTGGCGCTGGGCGTCCTGCTACTGCGGGACGGCCCGCTTTGCATCCGAAAGCCCGGCAGCTGGCGCATCACTTCCGCCTGCCTGCGCAATCTCTGGCGGGTGGGTACACCGCTGGCCGCTGAGCGTGCGGCCCTCTCGTCGGCGCAGGTGCTGCTCGTCCGTATCGTCTCGGGCCTCGGCACGGTGGCCATCGCGGCCAACAGCCTCGGCGTCAGCGCCGAGGGCCTCTGCTACATGGCAGGCTACGGCATTCAGGACGCCTCCATCGCCCTCATCGGGCAGGCCGTCGGCGCACACCGCCGGGACATGGCAAAGCGGTTCGCCTGGCTCTGCACCATGATGGGCATAGGCATCATGGCACTGTCCGGCGTGGGGCTCTGGCTCTTCGCCCCGGCCCTTATGGGCATCTTCACGGCAGATGCCGCCGTCATCGCGCTGGGTGCGCAGGTCCTCCGCATCGAGGCTTTTGCAGAACCGATGTTCGGAGCCAGCATCGTAGCAAGCGGCGCGATGCAGGGCGCAGGCGACAGCACAGGCTGCTTCCTGCTGAACCTGTTCAGCATGTGGGGCGTCCGGCTCACCCTCGCCTTCCTGCTGGCTCCCCGGCTGGGCCTCGTGGGCGTCTGGGCCGCCATGTGCATCGAGCTCTGCATCCGGGGCGCGCTGTTCCTCATTCGGCTTGCAAGGGGCAAGTGGCTCGATAAGGGAGCACTGCAATAAAAAAAATAAACCTCTCCGTCATCGCTTCGCGATGCCACCTCTCCTACCGAGGAGAGGCCTTGGCAAAACCGGGAACTTTCCCTTTTCGCCAGAGGCTCCCCTCGATAGGGGAGCTGGCAAAGCCAAAGGCTTTGACTGAGAGGTTTTTCTTTTAATTACTTCCGGCCATGCAGGATGGGAGACAGAGGCTTATAGATGACCATGCAGAGCACGGCGTCCAGCAGACCCTTGACCAGCGTGAAGGGCAGGTTGAAGATGACGAGGCACTTTATGAGGCTGTCGGCAGAGGGCAGGATGGCCTGATACATGCCGAGGATGGCTTCCAGCGGCATATGGTAGAACTCCACATAGGCCGGGTAGGTGATGAAGTAGTTGGAGGGCACACTGAAGACGGCCATTGCGGCGGCACCCGCTACCGCGCCGAGGATGGCGGTCTTGCGGCTCTTATGATGCTTGTAGATGAAGCCCGCCACAGCGGAGAAGACAGCGCCCAGCATAAAGTTGCACAGCTCGCCGACACAGGCAGTGCTGGTACCCTTGACGACGATGTGGAGCAGGTTCTTCATGAAGCTGATGGCCACGCCGTACACCGGGCCGAGGGCGAACGCGCCCAGCAGGGCGGGCAGGTCGGAGAAGTCCATCTTGACGAAGGACGGGATGAGCATCGGGACGGGGAACTCGATGAACATCAGGATGAACGCCACTGCGCTGAGCATGGCGGCAACGGTCAGGTTGTGGGTCGTATCTTTTCTCATAATTTTCCTCCCGGGGCGGCTGCCCCATTCAAATAAAGACTGGAAAGCCCTTTTCTCGCTCGCTGGAACCGGGAAGACAAATGAAAACGCGCCCTGCCATAGCTTACACTATAACAGGGCGCGCACAAACAAATCAAATTGCCTGCCGTTTCTTGCATCCGGACTATACCGTTGGCCCCGGAGTCTCACCAGGTCAGCACTCTTTGGGAGTGGTCGCGGGCTGTACCGCCAGTGGGGAATCGCACCCCGCCCTGAAACGAACTTTCTTCGCAGAGTATAACGCGGCAGGTTTGTCTTGTCAAGCCCTTTTATGCATTTTTTAACAAGCCTCTCCCGATTTGCACCGCTGGCTGTAATATGATATACTGATTTTATTATTCGTCAGGAAGGTATCTGTTTCTATGCTTTTCACCATCAACGATCTCGGCTTTTCCATCGCCGGACTGCTGCTGGAAGGCTGGCTGGCCTTTGCAGCCCGGTGCGTCTGTGCGCTGGCCCTGCTGTTCATCGGCTGGGTCGTCAGCCGCTGGCTGCAAAAAAATCTCTTCCCCCGCCTGCTGAAGCGCAGCTGGCACTTTGCCTTTACGCACCCCCTGCTGGAAAGCTTTGCCCGCCCGGCGGCCCGCATCGCGTGGTACACCGGCATGTATCTGGCCCTGCGCAGCCTGCCCTGGGCCATCCCCGGCCTTGCGGCCCTGCTGCTCAAAGTCTACCGGATGATGCTGGTCTTCCTCATCGGCACCGGCTTCTACCACGCTTCCGGCATCGCGGCTCTGCTGCTGGCCTCGTCCAGCGAAGAAGTCCGCACCAACCGCACCCTGCTCACCCTGCTGGATAAAGTCTACAAAGTAGCCGTCGTGGTGCTCTGCGGCGCGACCATCGCACAGGAGAGCGGCCTGCCCGTGGGCAGCGTCGTGGCCAGTGCCGGTCTTATCGGCCTTACGATCTCTCTGGCCGCACAGGATATGGCCAAGAATTTCTTCAGCGGCGTGGTCATCCTGCTGGACAAGCCCTTCTCCATCGGTGACTGGATCACCGTCGGCGACGTGGAGGGCGAAGTGGTGGACATCAACTTCCGCTCCACGAAAGTCCGGGCCGTGGATAACTCCATCTACATCCTCACCAACAGCACCGTCAGCAGTGCCACCATCAACAACGCTACTCTCCGCAACAAGCGGCTCTACCGCTTCACGCTGGGCGTTACCTACGACACCACCCGACCCCAGCTGGAAAAGCTGATGGCCGACCTCGACGCCATGCTCAAGGCCAGCCCCGACACCTACGAGGACACCGCCTTTGTCCGGATGACCGGCTTCGGCGACTCGAGCATCAACCTGATGGTCTCTGCCTATCTGCGCACTGCCGACCTCGGCGTGTTTTTGCGGATGCAGAACGATTTGAACCTCAACATCATGGACGTGATGAAGGCCGACGGCGTGGATTTCGCATTTCCCTCCACGACGGTCTACCTCGCAAAAGAGAACTGACAGCAAAAAAGCCGATGCAGCTGCATCGGCTTTTTTGCTACAGCGCAATATCCAGCGCCATCATGAGGGCGAAACCCAGCACCACGCTGATGACGCCCGCCGGTTCGTCCTGCTCCACGGCTTCCGGTATCATCTCCTGAGCCGTCACGCAGACCATGCACCCGGCGGCGGCGCTCATGAGCCACGGCAGAGCCGCGCTCACCCAGCCCGCGAGGGCCAGCGCCAGCAATGCCCCCAGCGGCTCCACGAGGCCCGACGCAGCACCGGCGCAGAAGGCTTTCCGTCTCCCCTGCCCGGCCTGCACCAGCGGCAGGCTCACCGCCGCGCCTTCCGGGATATTCTGCAAGCCGATGCCCAGTGCAAGGGCCAGCGCCCCGCTGACGGCCTCCGGCTCACCCTGCAGGGCCAGCGCCGCCGCAAGTCCCACCACCATGCCCTCGGGCAGATTGTGGAGAGTCACGGCCAGCACCACCCGGCCCATCCGGCCATGCTCTTTTGACCCGGTGTGCATCAGCCGTCCGGCAGCCTCTTCCAGCCGCAGCAGGCCCACAGCACCCAGCACCAACCCCGCCGCCGGGGCCAGCCAGACCGGCAGTATCCCGGCCTCCGCCCTCTCGATGGCAGGCAGCAGCAGGCTCCACACGCTGGCGGCCAGCATGATGCCCGCCGCCATGCCGCAGAGCATCCGCCGGGTGCGGGGCTCGTCGGCCCGACGCACCAGAAAGACCCCCGCCGCTCCCAGCGCCGTACAGAGCGCCGGCAGCAGCAGGATGACCGCTGCAAACAGATAGATGTTCACATTGCATTCCCCCTTCCCACCGATGTATGCGGCGGAAAGGGGGAATGTGAAGAGAAAAAGCTCTCCTCATTCCGGCAGCTCATGCAGGGTAAATTCGTTTTTTGTTGTTTCCAGTATTCCCTCATCCCGCATTTTGCCCAGCTCTTTCGAGAGGGCGCTGCGGTCGAGGTTGAGGTGATCGGCCAGGCCCTGACGGTCGAAGGGGATGCGGAAACTTTTGCTGCCCGCCTTCGCGGCCTGATTGGAGAGATACAGCAGCAGCCGTCCCCGGACGGTCTTCGGGGCCGTGCAGAAGATGCGCTCCGAGAGGGCCAGGTTCTTGTGCAGCGAGATGTTGAGCAGGTTCTGCACGAGGACCGGCTGCCACTCGCTGTCCGGGTGAGGTGTGTGGATGAGGACATCCATGTTCAAAAAGAGCACTTCCGTCTCTTCCGCCGCCACCACGTCCACCATCATCGGCTCGCCGCAGAAGGCATAGGTCTCCGCGAACACCTGCCCCGCCGGGACATAGCTCAGGATGCTTCTGTTGCCCCAGAGGTCGATATTCTCGATGTTGACGCCGCCCGCCTGCACGATGCCCACCTCACGGGTGATGCAGCCCGCCCGCAGAAGGACTTCGCCCTTCGCGTAGGTCTTGCAGCGCGCACCGCCGCAGGTAAACATCTCAGCCAGCGCCGTCTCGCCAATGCCCTGAAAAAGGGGCGTTTTCTGTGTTTTCACCCTCAGCGCCCCCTTTTACCGCTTGACGTGGTAGACCTCGAGATAGACGCTCTTGCGCGTCTCATCCAGCGTTTCCTTCAAATCGCGGGAGAACTCCTCATCGTCCAACAGCGCCACCACCTCGGGCGCATAGCGGGTGCCTCTCTGGGCGCGGAATTCGCCCAGCAGCGTATCCACCGGCTTTGCCATCGTGTAGCAGCGGCCGATATTATCGGTGGCCGCGTCCAGTGAGTCGGCCACGGTCAGAGCGTCCACGATGGGCTTGATGTCCGCCGGGCAGGGCGGATAATTTTTCGGGTAGCCGCCGTGTCCGTCGTAGAAGGTATGGTGGTAGAGCGCCGCCGGGGCCAGGTCGTCCTTTCCGCCCACATTGCACAGCAGCTCGTAGCCGAACACCGTGTGCCACTGGATGCAGGTAAATTCCTCGTCCAGCAGGCGGCGGTAGTTGTTGCCGATGTACATGAACACATAGCTCTTGCCTACATCGTGGTAAAGGCCGCACTCATAGGCCAGCTCACATATTTCAATGCGATTGCGGCGGACTTCCTCCACCGTCTTGCAGCCCATGACGCCCACGAACAGCTCGGGCGACTTTTTGAGCATCTGCTTGACGAACATGCGGGTCAGTCCGGCCACCATCATGGAGTGGACATAGGTCGGCTTGTGAGCCACGAGGATATAATTCAGCAGACTGCGGCGGGCTGTTCCGGCCTCGGCCTGCATCTCCACCAGCTCGCGCACGGCACGGCTGACCACACGGGAGTACTGATTCTGGGGTACATTGTTCAGATACCGCAAGCTGCGGTCCATCACTTCTTCGGTGCGGCATGCCATCTCCCTACGGTCGGCAGGCGGCATCTTGACCTCGTAGGCCATCAGATAAGACACCGCCGTGAGGTTCTTGTTGATGCCAGTATCGCTGTAGTCCTGGATGTCGGTGTGGTGGATGATGTCCAACAGCTCTTCCACCACCTCGCGGGCCGTACACCGTCCGGCATGGAAGCAGGCCGCCTTATAAAGATAGCTGACACGCCAGTTCTGCAGCCGTGCCTCCTCGCCCTTATAGAGCACCCGGTCGCGGTAGATGGCTTCCGCCGACTCCATCACCTTGGCGGCGACCACTGGGTCGTTGTAGCGGCGCAGATAGCTCAGCAGCGTCTCCCGGTCCATATGCATCGCATACTCGAATTTGCCCCACGGAAGATCCGGGTCGAGCCGGTGGTAGTAAGGGTCGGTGATGATCCCCATCGCCTTGTCGAATACCTTCATGTATTCGGCGCATTCTTCCGGCGTACTGCGCGGCATGGACATCCGGCTGTTGCCCAGACAGCGCATGATGTAGCCTTTTGTCGTCTTATCAAAGGACTCATACTCCGCAATATAGCCTGCACCCTCCCGAAAAAGGCCGCGCACCTGCGTCCCGTAAGGGTTGATGGCATAGTCGCTGCCCTTGACATTGAGATAGTGGAGTGAAACCGCTTTTTCATACAGATAGCGGACGATGGCAGGCTTGTCGCCCCGGATGCGGGCGTTTTCCAGCAGGAGGCTGTAGACCTTGTAGGCGATACCGCAGTCCTCGCTGCTGGCGTAGTTGAACATCTTGTCAGCAAACTCCTGCAGGCTGGCAATTTCGGCACTCGTCAGCTCCGCAGGCGCACGCTGGAATACCAGCTCATTGAGGATAGCGTTGTTCTCCTTCATGTAGTCGAAGCACTTGATGGCGTTGGACTGGATGGTTTCCAGCAGCTCCTTCGCTTTCATATCCGGGGAGAATTTAGGCTGGGAGAGGGTGCGGACTGTCCTGAGATTTTCAATATAGCGCTCGAATCGTGCGTCCATCCGCTCTCCCCCTTTTCCGTTTTTTCACGCTCTGCTGTTGGCAGAGTCTTGTTTCCCATAATAGTTTATTATACCGTCTTTTCAAGTTAGAATCAACTGATTTTTCCAACCGGTCCGTTTCTGACGCACAAAAAGACTGCCGTGCATCGTCTTTCTGCACGGCAGTCTTGTCAAATCGGATCTTCAGTTACGGTAGCAGCGATCCTGGCCTACCAGCCAGTCCTCGCACAGGCGTTCGGCCTCTTCCCGGCTGCAGCTCACACAGCGGAACAGCCGCCCTTTCAGCGAGCAGTAAGAATAGCGAACTTTCGGCACCCCATTTGCATCCCGGAATGATTCCCATCGTTCCTGTCCCGGCATCAAATAGCTTTGTTCCATAGCTTTCGCGCTTCCTTTCCGGCTGCTCTGGCAGCACAACGTGTTCATTTTATCACGTTTTGGCCGGAAGGGCTATTCGCTCTTTCCACAAAAAGCGCTCTGCATTTTATGGGAGAATGTGCATTGACAAACCGCGATTCAACAGCGTTTCTTTTTCTTCCAGACAAAATACCCGGCGTATAGGACGAATACCGCCAGCGCTGCCAGCGAGACTTTACTGGCCAGGGAATAACCGTCGGCCTGATAGACGAAGTCGATGGTGTTCTCCCCCGCCGGAGCCAGAACGGCCATCAGCCCCTCGTCCACCCAGACAATGTCTGCCTCTTTGCCGTTGACGTAGGCCGTGAATCCATCGTCGTACGGTACGGAGAAGAAGACAAGGTTATCCTTCTTCAGCGTGATCTCCGCATGGAAGCCGGAGTTGGTCATCTGGAAGGTGCTGCAGGCCGAGGCGCGGCGGTCGGCGCAGTCAGAGACGTAGGTGTCGTACCACAGGTCGTCCAGCTTTGCGTCAGGCAGCTTCTTGAGGTACTTGCCGTAGGTTTTGGCGTCCTCTTCGCTGAGCACCAGCGCCCGCATCAGGAGGTTCGCGCGGGTATTTTTAACGGTCGTCTCGTAGGACTCCTCCGTAATATAGTAGTCGTAGGTAAAGCCCATGGGAACGTAGTTCTCGTTCTCGTAGAGCATGAAGCCGTCTTTGGTGTCGTAATAGCTCCATCCGTCGTCCGCAGCGGCGAGGAAATCTTCCTGCTTTTCGGGCGTGGTGATGAGGTATTTCACGCTCAGCAGCCCCCGCAGGGCGTAGTTGGAGATGTCCGGCTCACTGCGGACATCCCGCTTGACGCCCAGTGCCGGGTAGAAGCTGAGGATGCTGGGCGCAGCCGTGCTGCCGAAATATTGCAGGCTGCTCTTGTCGAGCCAGAGGCCGAGGTTGTCGTGGGTCTTGTAGGTATCCACGCGCCAGTCGCCCTCGGGCAGGTCATCCTTGAGCTTGATGGCAGAGGTGTACTGCTCCACAAGGTCGCTGTCGGTGTGCCACTGGCCGAACTTGCCGATGCCGATGTGTACCATGCTGAACACGCAGGCAAAGGCCAGCACCACTGCCGTCATCCGACGTGCAAAGGCCCTGCTCCCCCGCCAGCGGCGGCAGAGCAGGTGGTACAGGATAAGACCGCCGATGCCGAAGCTCAGGACGGCGACATACTGGCCGGGATTCTGCAGCACACCCAGCGACCATTCTTTGGTATCACTGTCCTGCACCGGCACCAGGGCAAACGCCAGCGTCGCGAGCATCAGCCAGCCGATGCCCCGGACCGGGGCGTCCAGCTCGTCGGCAGAGATGTCGGGGCTTTCCAGCGCACTGGCCGTCATGGCGCAGAGGATGAGCACCGGCATGTAGTACCACCGGGCGTAGTAGCTGGAATTGAGGGCGTAGAAGGCGCTGTTGAGCACCGGCACCAGCGCAAAGATGGCGCAGGTGGCGACGATTCGCTTTTTGCTGTCGCCCTTCCGCGCCCGCCAGTAGGCCATCGCGCCGGCCAGACTGCACAGGGGCAGATAGGCCGACATACTCGTCCACTTGATGATGCCCTCCGACCAGATGGAGGTGATGTAGGGCGAATCGGGCGGTAAGATCCAGCTCAGCAGGATGGCCAGATACTGCTGCACCTTCGAGTAGGTCAGAAAGCCCCAGCCCGACGACAGGTCGATGGTGCGGGGGTTCTGCAAAATGCTGAGTACCGCCGGCCAAAGCAGGACGAAGCCCAGAGCCGCGCCCAGCAGGCTCTCAAACGCCAGCCGGACGAAGAGTCGGACATTCATCGGGAAATCTTTCGTCGTCAGCTTGCAGATGAAGTAGATGACGAGGAAGAGGACCTGTCCGATGAAGAAGAAGTAGTTGTTAAGCAGGTTGACCCCCACCCAGAACGCGAAGAGGCCGTAGTGCTCTTCCTGCTCGTAGAGCGTTTCGTCCAGCGCCCAGAGCATCCACGGGAAGAGGGCCACCACGTCGATAAAGTGGTTGAAGAAGACATTGTAGATGCTGAAACCCGAGAAGGCATACAGGCAGGCGCCCAGCACCGCGTGATCGGAGCGGCGGACATAGCGGCAGAGGTAGCGGTAAGCGCCGCCGCCCGCCACAGCAAATTTCAGCACCAGCAGCGGCACCATGAGGTAGGGCAGCCAGTTCTGGGGGAAGATGAGGGACAGCCAGAAGAACGGCGAACCATACAGGTAGAACGAGTAGGCGTTCATCGCGCCGCTGCCCAGGTCGGTGGCCCAGGAGAAGGTGCTGCGGGCCGCGTCGGCCATGCCGTCCGGGTAGCCTGCCCCCTTGATGAAGCCGTTCATATAGCGGTAGAAGCTGATCTGCTGGCTGTTGAAATCGCCCGCGTAGTGGAAAAATCCACCGTCGATGATATAGAACGGCAGGAAGAATATCGCCGCCGTGAGCGCACAGAGCAGCATGGTGCGGAGCATCTGGTCCCGCCGCCCCGGCATATTGAGCAGCCGGGCATTTCCGGTCTGATTTTTTGAATCGTCCATTGTCTATCCTCTTTCCCCGCCCGGAGGGGCGGCACAGGCCCATCGCCCGCATCGTTCTCGCGTTCCAGTATAGCACGCGGCTGTGTGGAAAAAAAGAATTTTTGTGTTTTGCTTGACATTCGCCCGCCGGGCGGGTATAACCCTCTCAAAGACACTTCAAGGAGGCTGACATGAAGCTATACCCGTTCAGCGCCCTTCTGGCGCGGATGAAGTACATCACCCGGTGGAGTCTGATGCACTCCACCCGCCCGGAATCCCTCAGTGAGCACACCTGCGACACTGCCCTGCTGGCCCATACCCTCTGCCTCATCGCGCGGCGGTACACCGGCACGCCCTGCCGCCCCAAGACGGTGGCGGTGGCGGCGCTCTATCACGATGCACCCGAGATCATCACCGGCGATATGCCCACGCCGGTCAAGTACAGCAGCCCCGGCCTGCGGGACGCCTATAAGGCGCTGGAGGCCGAGAGTGTGGATTCCATGACCCGTCTGCTGCCGCCGGAGCTGGCCGAGGAGGTCAGCCCCTTCATCACCGGCAGCCTGCTGACCGCCGAGGAAAAGCGGCTCCTGAAAGCTGCTGACCGGCTCTCGGCCCTCATCAAGTGCATGGAGGAGCAGCGCAGCGGCAACCACGAATTTGACGCCGCGCTTCGTCAGCAGCGGGAGGCACTGGAAGGGATGCACTGCCCCGAGGCCGACTGGTTCATGGCGCACTGCCTCCCCTGCTTCACCCAGAACCTCGACGAGCTGACCCGCAGCGAATGATCACGGGAAGGGGACTTCCCGCACGTCGTCCGGGTCCAGCCCGGCCTTGCGCTGCTCTTCGAACACCGCCGCAATAAGCTCGTCCAGGTCTTCCAGGCGGGACAGGGTGCAGCAGTAGCGGCGGAGGGCGGCAGCGCCCTTGAGGCCCTTCATATAGTGCATGGTCTGGGCGCGGGCCTGAGGCATGGCGGTGTATTCGCCCTTCTGCTCCACCATCTCTTCCACCTGACGGCGGAGGGCGTTCATCCGGGCCTGCAGGTTCGGCTCCTTGGGAGCGGGCAGGCCCTCGATGGCGGCGTTCACCCGCTCGAAGAGCCACGGGTCGCCCAGCGCGGCACGGGCGATCATGACGCCGTCGCAGCCGGTATGCTGCATCATCTCCACGGCATCTTCTGCCGTGTGGATGTCGCCGTTGCCCAGCACAGGCACCTTCACCGCCGCCTTGACCTTGGCGATGATGTCCGGGTCGATGCCCGGGGTGTACATCTGCTCCCGGGTGCGGGCGTGGACGGCGATGAGTTCAGCCCCCGCCTGCTCGCAGGCTTTGGCGCACTCCACCGCCGTGATGTGGTCGGCGTCCCAGCCTTTCCGCATCTTGACCGTCACCGGGCGGGTGGTGTGGGCCTTGACCTGCTCGACGATGCGGCCGCAGAGGTCGGGATCCAGCATCAGCTTGCTGCCTGCACCGCCCGAGACGATTTTCGGGGCCGGGCAGCCCATGTTGATGTCCAGAAAGTCGAACTCGTATTCTTCAATGGCCGCTGCAGCCTCGCCCATGATCTGGGGTATCTCGCCGAAGATCTGCACGCCGTAGGGTGCGCCGTTGGGTTCGGCTTTGAGCAGGCTGACCGTTTTGTGGTCGTGGTAGACCAGCGCCCGGCTGGACACCATCTCGCTGACCGTAAATCCTGCGCCGTGCTGGGCCATCAGCCGACGACAGGGCGCGTCCGTAAAGCCCGCCATCGGGCCAAAAACTGCCCGGTGGGGCAGGGTGATATTTCCGATTTTCAGAGAATCCATCTTATCCCTCGTTTTGCTTGACAATGGCTTGCAAAAGCTCTATACTATAAACAAGAAAGGCACTGCCTGCGAATGGTCAGCGTCCTTCCGGCTTTAGATCAAAAGAAATGACCGCAAGCTTTGGGGGCGTGGCGGTCATTTCTTTTTGCTGTTAAAAATGGTCCAGCTGATCTGAAACGTGATGTAGATCGCTCCGCCAAGAAGCGAGAGCAGCAATACGACCTGTTCAAACGTCATGGAACATCCCCCCTTTCGCACCATGCGTCAGGGGATAGCAAAAAGTTCACCTCCCCGGCGCAGGGCCGGAAGGGCGTGACCACCTACATTGCAGACAGTACCTTGCTGCACCGGCAGCACCTATAGAATATCATATTTCCCGCACGAATACAACACCCCGGCTTCCTGCAGGCCGGGGTGTTCGTCTTGTCTATCGCAATTTCTCCTGCTATACTTAGGGCAAAGGAGCGGCGGGCAGACCCCCGCCGGAGAAATGGCTATGGAGTATCGTGATTGGACGAAAAAAGACGGCAGCGGGCGGGACATCTCCACCTCGCTGCTGGGCTACGGGTGTATGCGCTTTCCCACCCTGCCGGATGGCCGCATCGACGAAGTACGGGCCGAAAAGCTGCTGAACACTGCCCGGGAGGCGGGCGTCAACTACTTTGACACCGCTTTCCCCTACCACGGCGGTGAGAGCGAACCTTTCGTGGGCCGGGTCATTGCCAAGTGGCCTCGGGAGAGCTTCTACCTCGCCACCAAGCTGCCTGTGTGGAGCTGCAAGACCCTCGACGAGGCCAAAGACATCTTCGAGAAGCAGTTCGAGCGGCTGGGCGTGGACTACATCGACTTCTATCTGCTGCATTCCCTGCACAAAGCCCGCTACGATGCGGCCAAAGAGATGGGCATTGTGGACTGGCTCTGGGAGCAGAAGGCCGCCGGGCGCATCCGGAATTTTGGCTTTTCCTGCCACGACAACGCGGCGGGCTTCGAACACATCCTGCGCGACCAGCCGTGGGACTTCTGCCAGCTGCAGTACAACTACCTCGACACCGATGACCGTGCCGAGGAGATCGCAGGCGACCGGGGCTATGCTCTTACCGAAGAACTGAATGTTCCCCTCATCATCATGGAGCCCATCAAGGGCGGTACGCTGGCACAGCTGCCGCCGGACGCTGCCGCGCCGCTGAATGCACTGGACGCCGACGCCAGCGCGGCCTCGTGGGCGCTGCGCTGGGTGGCCAGCCACAAAAATGTGAAGGTCGTCCTCTCCGGCATGAGCGCAGAAGACCAGCTGGACGACAACCTCGCCACCTTCGGAGATTTCCGCCCCATGACCGACGCCGAGAACGCCGCCATCCGGCAGACTGCCGACGTCCTGCGCAGCCACATCAAAATCGGCTGCACCGGCTGCCGCTACTGTATGCCCTGCCCCATGGGCGTGGACATTCCGGACAATTTCAGCATCTGGAACAAGCTCGGGATGTTCGGCAATAAGGACGCCATCCGCCAGCAGTGGACAGCCTGCTTCCCGGATGCCGAAAAGGCCATTCACTGCGTCCGCTGCGGCAAGTGTGAGGCCATCTGCCCCCAGCATCTGCCGATTCGGGACTCTCTTGCAAAGCTCCAGACGGAACTGGACAATTTATAATGAGTGAAAGCGGGCGCTCCTCTGTCTCTCCGGACAGGTGGAGCGCCCGCTTTTTGTTTAACCTACGTTGATGTGACCCACCGGGAGGACTTTGCGCTTGTTGTCGTCGGGCTTTGCCGTCAAGCTGATCGCCAGCGACACCGGGCCAACGCGGCCCATGAACATACAGGCCATATACAGCAGCTTCGCGCCGGTGTTCAGCTGTCCAGTGACACCCACCGACAGGCCCACCGTACCGAACGCCGAGCAGGACTCGAAGATGCAGTCGATGACCGACACAGTCTCTGCGGTGTTGTAGTACACCACGACGGCAGAGCCGAACGCCGCCACCGCGCCGATGACGATGATGGTCAGAGCGCGGTAGACCGTCTTGGACTCGATGTGGTGGCCGCCGATGACGCAGTCGTCGCGGCCCTGTGCCACGCTGCGGATGGTCAGGATGAGCACCGCGAAGGTCGTCACCTTGACGCCGCCGCCCGTCGAACCGGGAGCCGCACCGATGAACTGCAGCACGCTCATCAGCAGCTTGCTGATGGGGCTGCAGGCCGCGAGGTCGATGGTGTTCATACCCGCAGTACGGGTGGATACCGACTGGAACAGCGCCGCCATTATCTTGCCCGGGACGGACAGGCCGCCCATCGTCCTGGGGTTCGACCACTCGAGCAGGGCCAGCAGCACCGCGCCGCCCACCCAGAAGATGACCGAGAACTGCAACACGACTTTCGCGTGGAGAGAGAGCCGCCGCTTTTTGCGGTACTCTGCCAGCTCCACCCAGACCATGAAGCCCAGACCACCGGCCATGATCATGAACATGATGACAGCCTGCACATAGTAGTTGTTGACGTACGGCACCAGCGAGGAGTAGGCGCCAAACCGTCCGAAGAGGTCAAATCCTGCGTTGCAGAAAGCCGAGATGGCCGTGAACACGCTGACCCACACACCCTCTGCGCCGAACTGTGGCACGAATGCGAAGAGCAGCAGCACGATGCCCACGGCCTCGAAAGCCGCCGCCAGCTTGATGACGATCTTCAGCACCTCAGTGGCCTTGGACAGGCCGTCTGCCGAGACGCTCTCGCCCAGCAGCCGCAGGTCGCGGAAGCCCATCCGCCGCCGGGCCGCCAGCGCGAAGAAGCTGGTGAGGGTGACAAGGCCGAGGCCTCCCACCTGAATGAGCATCAGGATGATTACCTGCCCGAACAGCGAAAACTGACTCCATGTATCCCGCACGACGAGGCCCGTCACGCAGGTGGCACTGGTGGCGGTGAACATGGCGTCGATGACGCCCAGCCGCCCCGTCCTGCTGGAAATGGGCAGGGTAAGCAGCAGCGTCCCCACCGCGATGACCAGCAGAAAGCTGCTGCAGATGGTCTGCGTCGCACTGCTGCCCGCCAGCCAGCCCTTGTTGGGCCGGCGTGTCCGCTTTTTGGTTTTGTTTTTTCCCATTGCAACCTCCCGGGGCTCCCCCCGGCCAGCAGCCAGAGGGGCGAGTCGTTCTGCCGCCCCTGCGCAAAGTTTCCCGGCGCAGGAGCCTCTCTTTATAGGATACACCTTTTTTCTCTCCGATTCAACTTGATTTTGTGCGCTGTTTGCGGTATCATATCTGTAATGTGTCTCAGTAGCTCAGTTGGATAGAGCGTCCCCCTCCTAAGGTTGTGCTCTACCAGCTGCCTTACGGGGAAAAGTGATCGTTGCCAGTCTCAATTTAATATAAGTCTCTGTAGCTCAGCAGGATAGAGCGTTCGCCTCCTAAGGTTGCGTTACAACGGCCACCTCAAAAAAAACTAAATAAGGGATTGCAGTTCGACTTTGATCGGGCTATAATCATATATCAGACACGTCCATATAGCTCAGCTGGATAGAGCACACGCCTCCTAAGCGTGGGGTCGGAGGTTCAAATCCTCTTATGGACGCCAGTGAACAACGCCGAAAGCCTTTGTTTTCAAGGGTTTTCGGCTTTTCTTATATAAAAAGCTACGAAAAAGCTCTTTCACTGTATGAGATAAAATTCTACTCCAAAATTTGATTTTTGACAACCCCTCCAGAATCGAACGGTTGTTATAAGACAAAATCGCCAGCTAATTTTTAGCAGAAAACGGGCTGTTCTTGCTAATGAAAATGCCCTTCCTGCTAATCAGCCCCAAAATCGTGCCAAAAATCCAGCTAATCAAAAAAGGCGGATGTTTTGAATACCATGCAGTTATAGCAGATAAAATTAAATATCGTTATGTACATAGAGCGTCTATTTGCCCCGCATTGGGGATGGATAGGCGCTCTTTTTTTATGCCCAAACCCATGGGCAAATACAAGAGATTGGAGGTGTTTTATTTGAGCAAGCCTGTTTATACCGCAGACAAGCCGAGCGACTGTCATTACTGCTACTTCTGGACGAATGGCAGAAAGGGCTGCCGTCTGGGTAGAAATAATTGCTACTACTTAATCTCTTTGCCGCCGAAACCCAAGTCGGAATGTGATGGCTGTCCCTATGGGCGAGATCACCCGTGCATTGGTTGGTGTACGAAGAAGGTTATGCGTGAAGTGGGGCTTCGTTGATATGGATGTGTATGAACAGGAATACCGCTTCTACTATTTTGCCCGATGTCCTTACGAAAAGACGGATACGACTTTCCGCAGCATTCCGCTGACAACAGAAAGTTTTCCGCAGAAAGAAGGTGGTGAAGCCGTGTGAGTTTTGATTATTTTTACGGTCAGCAATCCGATCTATTCACATTCTATCGAGTTCCGAAGGTGTTGTTCACGAACGAGAGGTTCTGGAATATTTCTGCCGATGCCAAGATGCTGTATGGCATTTTGCTTGACCGCATGAGCCTGTCTGCCAAGAATGGTTGGATAGATAAAAACGGTAGAGTGTATATCATTTTTACAATCGACGAAGCGAAGATGGCTCTGAACTGTGCTGAACAAAAGGCTATCAAGCTGCTCAGTGAACTTGAGAAGAAAGCAGGATTGATTGAACGTAAGCGCCAGGGTTTGGGAAAGCCCAACCTGATCTATGTGAAGAACTTTATCTCTGCTGTGGATTCACAACTCTTGAATTGTGAAAATCACAATTCTGGAACAATGGAAATCACAACTCAAGAACTTCCGAAATCACAATGTAATAATACTGATATTAAAAATACTGAATTTAGTGATACTGATTCTATCTTTCCTTCCGGAAATGGTGGAATGATGGACGAGAATGACCGGTATCAAGAATACTTTGATTATTTCTCGGATCAGCTCAGTATGGATTTGTTGAAGAAGGATTACCCTTACGATTCCGAAATGCTGGATAACATTCTGGAGTTGATCGTTGAAACAGTTTGCACGAAGCGACCGTTGATTCGCATTGGTGCAGAGGAGCGTCCGGCAGAAATTGTCCGCAGTCGGTTTATGAAACTGAATGCCGAACACATTCGATATGTTATGGACTGCTTCAAGGAGAACACCACAAAGATTAGAAATATCCGTCAGTATATGCTGACTACGATATACAATGCGCCGACGACAATAGACACCTACTACGATGCTCTTGTTCGGCACGATATGTCACACGGATATTTGGAAGGAGGATTTAAGAAATTGAAAATGAAGCGAGAGGAAGGAGAGTGACGATAAATGTCGAAAAAAGCAACCATCATTGCGGTGGTCAATCAGAAAGGAGGCACTGGAAAGACCACCACCACCGAGAATCTGGGCGTTGGCTTGGCTCTTGAAGGAAAAAAGGTGCTTCTGGTAGACACCGATCCCCAGGCTTCCCTGACGGTCAGTTTGGGCAATCCCTGCCCGGATGATCTGTCTCCGACACTTTCCGATCTGATGGGAAAGATTATGATGGAAAACCCTATTACTCCCGATGAAGGGATTCTTCATCATCCGGAGGGCGTTGATTTGGTGCCGTCCAACATCGAACTCTCAGGTATGGAGGTAGCACTGGTCAATGCCATGAGCCGGGAAACCATTCTCCGGCAATACCTGGATACAGTCAAACAGAATTATGATTACATTCTTCTTGACTGTATGCCGTCTTTGGGTATGCTGACCGTCAATGCGTTGGCAGCTGCCGACAATGTGCTGATACCGGTTCAGGCAGCATACCTTCCTGCAAAGGGTCTGGAACAGCTGCTTGGAACCATCAACAAGGTCAAGAGGCAAATCAACCCGAAACTGAGGATTGAAGGGATTCTTCTGACGATGGTGGACAGCCGCACCAACTACTCCAAAGACATCAGCAATCTGATTCGGGAGAGCTACGGCGGAAAGCTGAAGGTTTACAAGACCGACATTCCCCGCTCTGTCCGTGCAGAGGAAATCAGCGCAGAGGGAACCAGTATCTTCAAGCATGATCCCAAAGGCAAAGTTGCCGAAGCCTATAAAATTCTGACGAAGGAGGTGTTAAACAATGCAGAAAAAAGGCGCAAACATCAGCTTGAAGGGGTACGATGATATTTTCTCCACCGATCAATCCAGAGCTGAAGCCCAGCAGGAGCGTGTGCAGGAAATTCCGCTTTCTGAGCTACACCCCTTTGAGGGACACCCCTTCCGTGTGGTTGATGATGAAGAAATGATGAAAACGGCAGAGAGCGTCCGAGATTTCGGAGTTCTCACTCCTGCGATTGTCCGTCCTGACCCCGACGGTGGTTATGAAATCGTTTCTGGTCACAGGCGGCACCGGGCATCGGAGCTTGCGGGTAAGGAAACCATGCCTGCGATTGTTCGTGACCTGGACGATGATGCAGCCATTATTTTGATGGTTGATGCGAATTTGCAGAGGGAGAGTATCCTGCCGAGTGAAAGAGCATTTGCTTATAAGATGAAGCTGGATGCGATTAAACATCAAGGTCAACGCACCGATTTAACTTCATCCCAAGTTGGGATGAAGTTGCAGGCAATGGATATAGTCGGTCAGGAGGCAGGAGAAAGCAGAAATCAGGTACACCGTTATATCCGTCTGACCGAACTGATTCCGGAACTGCTGGATATGGTAGATACGGGTCAGATCAAATTCAATCCTGCGGTGGAGCTTTCCTATCTGGCAAGTGAAGAACAGAAGGATTTTCTTTCTGCAATGGATTATGCTCAAGCAGCTCCTTCCCTTTCGCAAGCACAGCGAATTAAAAAGCTCGCACAGGAGGGCGAGTGTACGCTGGATGCGATGTGCGAGATTATGAATGAAATCAAGAAGGGAGAGCTGGACAGAGTAACCTTCAAAACGGATTCGTTGCGAAAATACTTCCCGAAGTCCTATACCAACAAGCAGATGGAGGATAAAATCATTCAGCTTTTGGAGCAATGGCAGAAAAAAAGAGAAAAATCAATGGAAAGGTAAGGTAAAAAATGTTTACACCCAAAAACATTCAGGGCGCTTTGGAAGAACTCTACGACCTTTGCGATCCTGATTATATGGTAGATATGCTCGTAAACTACAGTGAGGAGTTCGATGATATTTCTCCTGCGCTTCTGGCAAAGTCGTTTCAGAAAAATGCCGAGATGATTAGCGAGTATCGAGTATTGTCCTCTGCTGGTGAGGGTATCGACTATCAGGGAAAGGTACTTCTGAACAGCAGAGCCGTGCGGCTTCTGTCCTATGTAGAAGATATGAGCGGCGATGAAAAAGTTCGCACGATTCAGAGCAAGGAGCTGTGGTTAGCAGAAGATATGACATTCTATGTGGTGTCCTGTATGTCTACGATCACGATGGACAAGGAAGAAGCCATTTGTCTTAACGAACACCGCAGCGTGGTTACTACGGTGGAATGCGAGGACGATATTTTCTTCGACATGGGTTCCCTGATTTGCGAACTGGACGATATTTGCTTGTTCGAGCTTTTAGCCGATGTGGATGCGACTATTTATGAACTGTAACAGGTTCATGGATGGTCGCTTTTCTTATTTCCAAAGAAACGGAGGTATCGAAACTTGAAAGAATACGATGTGAAGATCACCGAAACCTTGGAGAAAACGGTTACGGTGCAAGCAGAATCTCACGATGCGGCAGAGGAACAGGTTAGAGCCGCTTATTACAATTCGGAGTACATTCTGGACTCCGAAAACTTTACCGGTGTTGCGTTCGGCACGACCGAGGAACGGGAGGTTCAGAAAGAACAGGCAGATACCATGAATGTGTTGCTGGTAAAGCCGTTCATGTATCCGCAGGCTGTGCAGATCGGCTGTGAGCTGGAGGATTTGCAGAAAGCCGTAGGTGGCGATATTGAGGCAACTTATCCGTTCAATGAGCCGGTTGCACTGGTGATGCACGACGAAGGTAAACTCGTAGGCAAAGAACTGAACCGTGCGCTGCGTGATGATGACGGCGATATTTATGACATTATCGCCGGTGATTTTCTGGTTGTGGGATTGGGCGAGGATGATTTTTGTTCTCTGTCCCCGGAACTGATGAAGCAGTTTGAGGAACACTTTCATCAGCCTGAGACTTTTGTACGCATGGGGCGCAGCATTATGGCGCTTCCCCTGCCGGATGACATGGTGAAGAAAGAAGATGCACCTGTCAAAGCTGATTCGGTTCCCCACAAAAGTAACCCTGACCGAGATGTTCTGTAAGGAGGTTCTTATGCAAAGAAATTCGACGATTGGAGAGCTGATGGAGCGAAAGCGGATTCAGGATGGTGCCAAGGAGTACCAGGGACATACCTATATGGACTTGGCACGATTTGATGACGCCACCAAGCACATGATTATTTTCGATGTGCTGACCGATGAATCGCCTGTCGGTTGGAAAGGCGAAAGAAATCGCCTGTATTTGAGCGATGTGGGTTATCAGAAGGCTCTGGATAACCAGAAAGCTGGCAATATCAAGATTATCAGCCATGCCGCAGTTGCCAAGGGCAATCTGTATTACGACCACAGAGATATGGCACGATAATCTGTTCACTCTACTGCTTGCAGGAGGTGATGAATCATGCAGGAAGAAGTTGAAAACAGAACAGTAAACCTGGCGATCAGCACAACCAAGCTGACGGGGCGCACTATCATTGCCGGTATCCGCAAGTATTTGCAGCACCGGGAAAAAGTGAAGATGAAAAAGGCACGAGACCCTGCCGTTCATGGAAAGCAATCCGTGAAACAGCTTTTGGGACAGAATCAGGGTGCTACGAATGTTGAGATCGACAAAGAGAGTATCCGTGATTTTGAAAAGCTCGCCAAGAAGTATGGCGTGGACTTTGCCGTAAGAAAAGATAAGTCCGTTGATCCTCCCCGGTTTCTTGTTTTTGTCCGTTCTAAAGATGCAGATGCTTTGGATGCAATCTGCAAGGAACATCAGGCAAGGGCATTAACCAAGAATGAAAAGCCGAGCGTTCTGGCGCAGCTGAAGAAGTTCAAGGAAATTGTCGCAGCGATTCCGAAGAAGGTTCGAGAGAAGAAACAGGAGCGTGATCTGTGATGGATAAGAGAAAAATGAAAAAGCTCCTGATTCTGAATTTACCGTATTTTCTGGTAGGGTTGTTCGCTACGAATTTAGGAGAAGCATGGAGATTGGCTGAGGGGGCAGATTCATCTGCGAAAATCCTCAGCTTTTTTCATGCCCTTCCGATAGCCCTGAACAATCCGTTTCCCAGCTTTCACCCGTTGGATTTGCTGATTGGTATTCTCTGCGGCGCAGGACTTCGGCTGGCTGTCTATCTAAAAGGCAAAAACGCAAAGAAGTACCGACACAATGTTGAGTACGGTTCTGCTCGTTGGGGAACGGCAAAAGATATTGAGCCGTTTATTGCACCAAAGTTCGAGGACAATGTGATCCTGACGAAAACGGAGCGGCTGATGATGAGCAATCGCCCGAAGAATCCTGCCAATGCCCGAAATAAGAATGTTCTGATTATCGGCGGTTCGGGTTCCGGTAAAACTCGCTTTTGGTTGAAGCCAAACCTTCTCCAGATGCACAGTTCCTATGTGGTCACTGACCCGAAAGGCAGCATCGTGATTGAGTGCGGCAACGCCCTTTTGAAGCATGGCTACACCATCAAGATTTTCAACACCATCAACTTTCAGAAGTCGATGCACTATAACCCATTTGCCTATATCCATTCAGAAAAAGACATTCTGAAACTGGTGACAACGCTGATTGCCAACACAAAGGGTGATGGAAAAGCCGGTGATGAGTTCTGGACGAAGGCGGAAACGCTGCTCTACTGTGCCTTGATCGGATATATCCACTATGAAGCTCCGGTTGAGGAACAGAATTTCTCCACCCTGATTGAGTTCCTGAACGCAATGGAGGTGCGGGAAGATGATGAGGAGTTCCAGAACCCGGTGGATCTGATGTTTGAAGCCCTGGAAAAGAAAAAGCCGAATCACTTTGCAGTCCGTCAGTATAAAAAATACAAGCTGGCTGCCGGCAAGACCGCTAAGTCGATTTTGATTTCCTGCGGCGCTCGTCTGGCTCCTTTTGATATTCAGGAGGTCAGAGATGTGACTGCCTATGACGAGTTGCAGTTGGATACTCTCGGAGATAAGAAAACGGCGCTCTTTCTGATTATGTCAGATACGGATGCGACGTTTAATTTTTTGATCTCCATGATTTACACACAGCTGTTCAACTTGTTGTGCGAGAAAGCAGATGATGTGTACGGCGGCAGACTGCCGGTTCATGTGCGCTGCTTGATTGATGAGATGGCAAACATCGGTCAGATTCCCAATCTGGAAAAACTGGTAGCGACAATCCGAAGCCGTGAAATATCGGCTTGCCTTGTTCTCCAGGCACAATCACAGCTGAAAGCCATTTATAAAGACAATGCCGATACCATCATCGGCAACATGGATTCCCGAATTTTCCTGGGTGGTTCTGAGCCAACCACGCTCAAAGAACTGAATCAGGCATTGGGAAAAGAAACTATCGACACCTACAACACCTCCAACACCAGAGGTAACAGCCCGTCTTACGGCTTGAATTATCAGAAGTTAGGCAAAGACCTTGCGAGCGTAGATGAGCTTGCGGTTCTGGATGGCAGCAAGTGTATTTTGCAGTTGCGTGGTGTCAGACCGTTTCTTTCTGACAAGTACGATCTGACGCAGCACCCCAATTATAAGTACACATCAGACTTTGATAAGAGAAATGAGTTCAACATTGAGCAGTTTCTGAGTCGAAGGTTGAAGCTCAAGGCAGGTGATGAGTTTGTGGTAGTCGATGCGGATTAAGGAGGTTTCTGTTTGGAAAATCTGAAAACGGTATCTGCCCTGGTTAAGAACATCTTGGAACACGACCACAAGGCAAGAAATACCGACAATCATTTGTACCTGATGGTACTGGAACACTATTCCGGTCTGCGTGGCATCGACATTCATGCCATGACGGTTCCTGTGTTTTTGAAGGAACTGGATAGACGCAGCTTTCCGGGGTTTGAAACTGTCCGCAGAAGCAGACAGAAAGTGCAGGCAACCTACCCTGACCTTGCTCCCAGTGAAGCCGTAGGCAAGCGCAGAGCAAAAAATGAGGTTGTATATCGAGAATTTGCAGAAAGCGAGGTGTAAAAAAAATGACTTGGTGGATCACGGATACCTCTATTGGGCAGCGATTGAAGTTCGTTAGACGATTTCGCCGCCTTACCCAGAAAGAGCTTGGACTCCTGATGGGGTATTCCGAGAAAACAGCGGATGTCCGTATTGCTCAGTATGAGAAAAACGCTCGAACCCCTAATGCAGAAACCACAGCGAAACTCGCAGAGGTTCTGAAGGTTTCACCTGTCGTTTTTTCACCGACAATCTGTGCTTCTCGTGAAGATTTGTTGCAGTCAATGTATTGGCTGTTTCTTATGAAAGGTGGTGGTGATATATATGATTGTGAAACTGAATATGCAAGAAGCAGAATGGAACAGAAACTTGGCGTGATAACCGTCGAGGAGTTCCTTGAAAAGATTCTCGTAAACTAAGCCTTCCGTCCGGTTTTGATGCCGGTAGTACGGAGGGCTTTTTCTATTCTCAAAACAATTTCAAATTTTAGGAGGAAAATATTATGGCATTTTTCAATAGCGCAGTAACCGTTCTTCAGACTCTCGTTATCGCTCTGGGCGCAGGTCTTGGCATCTGGGGTGCAATCAATCTGCTTGAGGGCTACGGCAACGATAACCCCGGCGCAAAGTCCCAGGGCATGAAGCAGCTCATGGCTGGCGGCGGTGTTGCCCTCATCGGCACCACCCTTGTACCTCTGCTCTCCGGACTGTTCGGTTAATCACAAAACAAGGAGGTAATCGCCTTTGGACAGCATACTCCAACAGATCACAGACTGGCTGAAAGAAATGCTCGTTTCAGCTATTATGGGAAATCTGTCGGGGATGTTTGAGTCCGTCAACAACCAGGTTGGCGAGATAGCAACCTCCGTTGGCATGACCCCGGCGAATTTTTCGCCGGGTGTCTTTGCCATGGTACGAAACATCTCCGAGTCAGTGATTATCCCAATCGCAGGCTTGATTCTGACCTTCATTGCCTGTTATGAGCTAATTCAGATGATTATTGACCACAACAATCTGGCAAATTTTGAAACCTGGATCTTCTTCAAATGGGTGTTCAAGACTTTTGTTGCGGTCATGTTAATCACAAACACATTCAATATCACGATGGCTGTGTTTGATGTGACACAGCACGTTATAAACGCAAGCGCCGGTATCATATCCGGAAATACTGCCATAGATGCTTCGGCATTGGAAACAATGGAAGAAACGCTGATGGCAATGGATTTGGGTCCTTTGCTCGGCTTGTTCCTGCAATCCTTTATCGTGCAGGTCACGATGTCCGCTTTGGCAATCATCATCTTTGTGATCGTCTACGGTCGAATGATTGAAATTTATCTGATGGTCAGCCTTGCCCCGATTCCGCTTTCCACTTTTGGAAACAGAGAACAGAGCAATATCGGACAGAATTATCTGCGTTCGCTGTTTGCAATCGGATTCCAGGGATTCCTGATTATGATCTGCGTGGGCATTTATGCGGTGCTGATTCAGTCTATCGCATTCAGTGATGACATCATCGGTTCTATCTGGGGTGTTATGGGCTACACCGTCCTTTTGTGCTTCACCCTGTTTAAGACTGGTTCGCTTGCGAAGGGTGTATTCAGCGCTCACTAAGGGAAGGAGGAAATTGTTTGGCAGCGTATATTCCCGTACCTCGTGACCTGACGAGGGTAAAAACAAAAGTGTTCTTCAATCTGACGAAACGGCAGTTACTTTGCTTTGGTGCGGCGGCGCTCATCGGAGTGCCGATTTTCTTTCTGGTCAAAGCAACCGGAAATGTGAGCCTTGCAGCACTGTCCATGATGATCGTCATGTTACCGTTGTTCTTTCTGGCAATGTATGAAAAGGATAGTCAGCCGTTGGAAGTGGTTGTAGAACACTTCATTCAGACCAAATTCGTTCGTCCCAAGGTTCGCCCTTATCAGACGGACAACTATTATGACGCTTTGATGCGTCAGTACAAACTGGAAAAGGAGGTTGAACGAATTGTTTTTCAAAAAGAAGCCACAGGCAAGAAACATCAAAATGCCTGCAAATCTGAATCGGAAGCAGCAGCGAGAAATTAAAGCTGTTGTGGAACGGGCAAAGAAGGACAACGGTATTCCGCAGACTGCACAGCAGTCCATTCCCTTTCAGAGAATGTTCCCGGATGGCATCTGCCGTGTCACTGACAGTTATTACACCAAGACCATTCAGTTTCAGGACATCAACTATCAGCTGGCACAGCAGGAAGATAAGACTGCCATCTTCGATGAGTGGTGCAGTTTCCTGAATTTCTTTGACAGCTCCATTCACTTTGAGCTTTCCTTTATGAACCTGAGTACCGATGCTGAAAGCTTTGAAAAGAGTATCCGTATCCCGTTCAAGAAGGACAGCTTCAATCCCGTCCGTGCCGAGTATAGCCAGATGCTGAAAAAGCAGTTGGCGCAGGGCAACAACGGCTTGACCAAAACCAAGTACCTGACATTCGGCATTGAAGCCGAATCCATGCGGCAGGCAAAGCCGAGACTCAACCATATCGAAAACGATCTGCTCAATAACTTTCGGCGTTTGGGTGTCATTGCCACTACCATGAACGGCAAAGAGCGGCTGCATCTGATGCACTCTATGTTCCACATGGGTGATAATGATAAGTTCTTCTTCGATTGGAAGTATCTTGTGGAATCCGGGCTGTCCGTAAAGGACTTCATTGCTCCGACGGCGTTTGCCTTTAAGACCAACCGCACCTTCCAGATGGGCAGTATCTTCGGTTCGATGTCTTATCTGGCAATTACGGCATCAGACCTGTCTGATCGTATGCTGGCGGATTTTCTGGATATGGAATCCACGCAGATCGTGACCATGCACATCCAGTCGGTTGACCAGACTGCGGCGATTAAGACCATCAAGAGAATCATCACCGAGCTTGACCGTTCCAAAATCGAGGAACAGAAAAAGGCTGTGCGTTCTGGCTATGACATGGACATTATCCCATCTGACCTTGCTACCTATGGTAAAGATGCGAAGTCACTTCTGAAAGAATTGCAGAGCCAGAATGAGCGAATGTTCATGGTGACATTTCTGGTGCTGAACACCGGGCGCACCGAGCAGGAACTGGAGAACAATGTGTTCCAGGCACAGAGCATCGCCCAGAAGCATAACTGCAATCTGCGTCGTTTGGATTTTCAGCAGGAATCCGGACTGATGAGCAGCCTGCCTTTGGCACAAAACCTGATTGAGATTCGTCGTGGCCTGACTACCAGTTCCACGGCTATTTTTGTGCCTTTCACCACGCAGGAGCTGTTCCAGAATGGTGGAGAAACGCTCTATTACGGGCTGAATGCTCTGTCGAACAACCTTATCATGGTGGACAGAAAGAAGCTCAAGAACCCCAACGGACTGATTCTGGGTACTCCCGGTTCCGGTAAATCCTTTTCCGCAAAGCGTGAAATCACCAATGCGTTCCTGGTTACGGATGACGATATTATCATCTGCGACCCCGAAGCGGAATATGCGGCTCTGGTTCACAAGTTCAATGGTCAGGTGGTAAAAATCAGCTCCTCCAGTACCAACTATATCAACCCTATGGACATCAACCTGAACTACTCTGAGGATGACAACCCGGTAGCACTGAAAGCTGATTTTATCCTGTCCCTCTGTGAGTTGATTATGGGCAGTAAGGATGGCTTGCAGCCTATCGAAAAGACGGTTATCGACCGTTGTGTGCATCAGATTTACCAGAGATATTTCGACAATCCTGCCCCTGAGAATATGCCGATCCTTGAGGATTTGTATGATGCCCTTCTGAAACAGGACGAAAAGGAAGCCCACCATGTAGCGACCGCCTTGGAAATCTATGTTAAGGGTTCTCTGAAACTGTTTAACAACAGAACCAATGTGGATATTCAGAATCGTCTGGTGTGCTTCGACATTAAGGAGCTGGGCAATCAGCTGAAAAAAATCGGTATGCTGATCGTTCAGGATCAGGTCTGGGGGCGTGTAACTGCCAACCGTTCTGCCGGTAAATCGACCAGATATTATATTGACGAGTTCCATCTGCTTCTGAAGGAAGAACAGACGGCAACCTATTCCGTAGAAATCTGGAAGCGATTCCGTAAATGGGGCGGCTTGCCGACCGGTATTACTCAGAATGTCAAAGACCTGCTTCGTTCCCCGGAGATTGCCAACATCCTCGAAAACTCTGATTTCATCTATATGCTGAATCAGGCAAGCGATGACCGAAGTATTCTGGCACAGCGGTTGAACATTTCGCCGCATCAGCTGTCCTATGTAACCAACTCCGGTGAGGGCGAAGGACTTCTGTTCTATGGCAATGTGATTCTGCCGTTCATTGACCGATTCCCGACAGATCTGGAACTGTATCGCATTATGACCACGAAGTTAAACGAGGTGGCACAGGAAAAGGAGGCGTAATGTATGGCGAAAAGACCTACACGACTCCGTTTTACCGAAGATGACCTTGCAGATTCTCATGTGAAGAAAGCTGCCGACCGTGCAGATAAGGCGGTTGATAGGGCTGAAAAAGCGGCAGACAAATTGGCTTCTAAAAAGGCAAAGCCGAAGCTAAAGCTGGAAACAGATGCAGCCGGTTCCCGTAAAGCAAAGCTCCGTTTTGAAAAAGCGGAGTTTACGGAAATCGAGCGCCCATCTGTGGCAAAGCACATGGCAAGCCGTGGTGCCGCAGTCACGCTCACATCCAAAGCACATCGGGCGGTGTCAGAATATGAGGATGATAATATCGGCGTTCAGGCTGTGCAGGAAACGACCAAGGCTGTTGAATCCACTGTCTATACCGTCGATCATGCCGTTTACAGTCACAAGCTGAAAGCCTACGACAAGGCGGAAAAGCTGGTTGAGAAGTCAGATAAAGCAAATGTAAATGCCCTGTATGAGAAGTTCAAAAAGGACAACCCCGATGCCGGTTCCAATCCCTTTTCCCGTTGGCAACAGAAAAGGGCAATCAAGAAAGAATATGCTGCCGCCAAAGCCGGTAAGAATACCGCTTCGACAACGGCTTCTGCATCTAAGGGTGCAGGCAAGGCAACGGGCAAAGCAGCTCAGGGAGCCAAGAACATCACAGAAAGAGTAACGGAGTTCTGCACCACACACTCTAAAACGATTCTGTTTGTTTTGATTGCCGGACTGCTTTTTATGATACTCTCAGGGATGTTCTCGTCTTGTTCGGCTATGTTCCAAGGCGGCACACAGATCATTCTGGGAACTTCTTTTACTGCAAAAGAGGAAGATATTATTGGTGCGGACAATGATTACAAGGCTTTGGAAGCTGCGCTCCGCAATAAAATCAATAATATCGAGCGTACTCATAGCGGATATGACGAGTACCGGTATGACCTTGATGAAATCAACCACAATCCTTATGAGCTGGCGGCGTATTTGACGGTGAAGTTTGAGGATTACACCAGAGATGAGGTGCAGGCTACCCTGCAATGGCTATTTGAGCAACAATATGAGCTGACCCTGACGGAAGTAGTAGAGATTCGTACACGAACAACATCTTCTACTGATCCCGAAACGGGAGAGACAACAACAGAGGAAGAAGATTACGAATATTATATTCTGAATGTGAAGCTCAGAAATAAGGGCTTGAACAGTGTGATTTCAAATTCCGGCTTGTCGGAAGATGATATGGAGCGATATAGAATTTTGCTTCAGACAAGGGGCAACAGACCGGATATTTTCGGAAATGACATTTACGCCACCCCTGGCGGCGAGTACACCGATTATGATATTCCGGGCGAAGCGCTGACAGACACAAGATTTGCCAATATGATTCGGGAAGCTGAAAAATATCTGGGATACCCGTATGTGTGGGGCGGCAGCAGCCCGTCTACCTCCTTTGACTGCTCCGGATTTGTTTCCTATGTAATCAATCACTGCGGAAACGGTTGGAGTGTTGGTCGTTTGACCGCAAACGGTTTGATGGGCGTATGCGACATTATCCCGAAAAGCTCTGCCAAACCGGGAGATTTGATTTTCTTCCAAGGCACTTATGATACCTCCGGTGCATCACACGTTGGTATCTATGTTGGCAATGGTATGATGATCCACTGCGGAAACCCCATTTCCTACGCTTCTATCGAATCGAATTACTGGCAACAGCATTTTTACTGCTTCGGCAGAATCAGAAACTAAAGGAGGGATGGCGATTGAGTGCCAAGTTAGACAGAATAGGTGCAGACCTTGAAAAAGCCCGTAAGAAACGGGCAGAATGGGATGCTAAGGTGAAAGACCTGGAACGCAGATACCGTGAGGAGGAAAATTCCGAAATCCATGAGATGGTTCATGCTGCGAACCTGAATCCCGAACAGCTTTCCGAGCTGCTCCGTATGTTTGCTGCGGATATGGCTCCGAAGCCTGATACGATCAATACTATGAATGAGGAGGAAACGCAGAATGAGATTTAAGAAAATTGGAGCCGCATTGCTGGCGTGTGCAATGTGTTTTGGCGTGTTTTCTACAACGGCATTTGCCTATGTAGATGAAAGCGTAGCGACTGAAGAACCTGCGGTCGAAGAAAAAGTTCCCGAAACAGAGCCGGAGGAGCCGATGCTACCGCTTACTCCCGACGGCAATCTGACTTTGGTTGATGACGCTGGCTCGCCTACGAAAAGCGGAAAGCAGTTCATTACCGCTGTAACCAAAAACGGAAACTACTTCTATATCATCATTGACCGTGATGATAAGGGCGAGGAAACCGTGCATTTTCTGAATCAGGTGGATGAAGCCGACCTGCTCAAGCTGATGGACGAGGAAGAAGTTGCAGAGTTCACCAAGCCGGTTGAGGAAACAAAGCCGGAAGTAGTTGAAACAGTTCCTGAAATTACAGAACCGACACCGGAGGAAAAGCCGAAATCCACAAATATGCTCCCGGCGATTCTTACTCTGATTGTGCTTGCCTGTGGTGGTGGATTCTTCGTATTTAAGAAAGTCCAGGAAAAGAAGAAGGCACAGGAAGCGGCAAAGCCTGACCCAGATGCTGATTATGTGGACGATGACGAGGACTATGGGTACGATCCGGAGTTTGAGGACGACGATGAAGATAGCTCCGTCGATGAAGATGATAATGAACCTGTGTAAACAGGATAGGCTTGATGCCTGGGGCAGCCTTCGGGTTGCCTTTACATAGTTTCCGCTTTCAAAAAATAAAAAAATTTGCGTTTTTGAAAGTGACATCTTGCATATACTATTAGCAGACAGTATAATAAGTACAGCGAAGCGGTTTCGAGAAATGAAAAAACTTCAATTTTTGAAAGCGGGTGACTATATGAAAACAATCACGAGAGCAAAATATCTCGATAGAATCATTGAACTGAATGGTACTCCTGACATCAAGATCATCACGGGCATTCGTCGATCTGGTAAGTCCAAATTGATGCAGGCGTATATTGCGTATCTGAAAAGCAATTTTGAAAACATCAATATTATCTTCATCGACTTCATGGATTTGGCGTATGAAGAAATCAAGGAATACCATGCCTTACACGCCTATGTGGAAGAACATTATCAGGAAGGAAAAACGAACTACCTGTTTGTAGACGAGGTTCAGATGTGTCCCAAGTTTGAGTTGGCAATCAATAGCCTGTACTCTAAGGGAAAATACGACATCTATGTAACAGGCTCTAATGCTTTCCTGTTGAGTGCAGATCTGGCAACTCTGTTTACCGGACGCTATATTGAAATTCATGTGTTTCCTTTCAGCTTCCAGGAATATTGCCAGTATTATGATGATATTAGTGACAAAGATAAGCTCTTTGATGAGTACGCTATCAAGGGCGGTTTAGCAGGTTCCTATGCTTATAGAACCGAAAAAGACAGAACAAACTATATCAAAGAGGTCTACGAAACGATTGTTACAAGGGATTTGGTACAGAAATATACTCTCCCGGACACTTTGGTTTTACAACGTCTGAGCGAGTTCCTTATGGATAATATCAGCAACCTGACTTCTCCGAATAAGGTCAGTCAGCTACTGACAGCAAATGAGACTCCAACCAATCATGTAACCGTCGGCAAGTACATTAAGTATTTGTGCAATGCTTTTGTATTTTATGATATTAAGAGATATGACATCCGAGGTAAGAAATACCTTGAAAGCTCTGAAAAGTTCTATTTGTGTGACAGCGGTATTCGATATGCAATACTGGGAAGCAGAAATATAGACTATGGCAGAGTATATGAAAACGTTGTTTGTATCGAGCTTCTTCGCCGTGGATATGATGTCTATGTCGGCAAGCTCTATCAAAAGGAAATCGACTTTGTTGCTCAGAGAGGTAGCGAAAAGATTTATATTCAGGTCAGCGACAACATTTCCGGGCAGGAAACATTTGAGAGAGAATGCTCTCCTCTGCTTCAGATTCGAGACGCTTATCCGAAAATGATTATTGCCAGAACCAAACATCCCCAATATAGCTATGAAGGAATCGAAATTCACGATATAGCCGATTGGTTGCTACAAGAATAAGCAAGGTGAAATATCTCCGTCATTCTCTTTTGAAATGATGGAGATATTTTTATTATGACGGAGATTGTAGAACAGAAAATTGTATCAGGTTGCAAAAATCCTTTCCGAACTTTTTACATAGCAGTCATGCACTACGGTGTGTGGCTGCTTATTTTTTTGTGAAAGGAGCAGATGCAAATGAAATTAGTTTTGGCTGAAAAGCCTTCGGTTGCACAGAGTATTGCCAAAGTGTTAGGTGCTGCCAAGCGTGAGGATGGCTACTTAGAGGGAAACGGATATGTGGTCAGCTGGTGTGTAGGGCATTTGGTGGAGCTGGCACAGCCGGAAGTCTATGATGCGAAGTACAGCAAATGGGCTTATGCAGACCTTCCTATCTTCCCGATGGACTGGCAGTATGAGGTTTCTGCCGGTACGAAAAAACAGTTTGGGATTCTGAAAAAGCTCATGGCCAGAGAAGATGTTGCGAGTCTTGTGTGTGCAACAGATGCCGGTCGTGAGGGCGAGCTGATCTTTCGGTTGGTGTACCACAAAGCCGGGTGCAGAAAGCCGTTTGAGCGGCTTTGGATTTCCTCGATGGAAGATGTAGCAATCAAGGAGGGCTTTGAAAATCTCAGGTCTGGAACGGAATATGATGCTTTGTATGAAGCAGCACTGTGTCGAGAACGAGCCGACTGGATTGTTGGTATTAACGCTACTCGACTTTTTTCGACCCTTTACGGGCAGACCCTGAATGTTGGTCGTGTTATGACCCCTACCCTTGCTATGGCTGTTATGCGAGAAGCTGCCATTTCCGCATTCAAGCCTGAACTGTTCTACACAGTTCAGATTGGATTGGATGGTTTTACGGCTGCAAGCGAACGCTTCAAAACCAAGGCAGCAGCCGAAGCTGTCAAACAAAGCTGTTCGGTGGCAATCGTTCAGAAAGCTGAATGTAAGGAGAAAACAGAAAAGCCGCCTGCGCTCTATGACCTGACCAGTTTACAGAGAGAAGCCAACCGTGTGCTTGGCTACACGGCACAGCAGACCTTGGACTACACGCAGAACCTCTATGAAAAGAAACTGGTCACTTATCCCCGTACCGACAGCAGGTTTCTGACGGAAGATATGGCACATAGCCTGACCGACCTCGTAAAGCTGGCTTTCCACACATTCCCCGTGGAGGATGTGGATAACATACCAGTTCATGCAGAGCAGGTTGTGAATAACAAAAAGGTCACAGATCACCATGCCATCATTCCGACCAGAGAATTGCAGAAATGCAATCTGAGCGAACTTCCCAAGGGTGAACTTGCAATTTTGCAACTGATCTCGAATCGGTTGTGCGTAGCTGTTGGCGATCCGCACCGATACGCAGAGACAGTTATTGAGCTGGACTGTGGCGGTACCGTGTTTTCCACCAAAGGCAAAACTGTTGTGCAGGATGGATGGAAAGCTCTGGTTCAGAAAAATGATTCGACAAAATCCGACGAAAACGTGCAGACACTCCCTTCTGTTTCCGTTGGTGACGAAATGACCGTCAGCGGCACGGAAATCAAGGAAGGGAAAACATCTCCCCCTAAACACTTTACCGAGGATACTCTGCTTTCTGCTATGGAAACTGCCGGTGCGGACGAAATGCCTGATGAGGTGGAGCGCAAAGGTTTGGGAACGCCTGCGACCCGTGCCGGTATCATTGAGAAGCTGGTTCGCATCGGTTTTCTGGAGCGTAAGGGTGATAAGAAAACCAAACACCTGATTCCGACCCACAAGGGTACGGCTCTGGTAACAGTCATGCCGGAACAGATTCAGTCCCCATCCATGACGGCGGATTGGGAAGAAAAATTGTTGCTCATTGAGAAAGGCGAATATGCCAGCGAGGACTTTATGGACGAGATCAAAGATGTGATTGCCGGTCTGATTCAGAACTATGAAGTAATCCGTGATTCCGAGGTTATGATGTCGAAAGAAGCCAATTCTATCGGCAAATGCCCGCTCTGCGGCAGTGCTGTAGAGGACAAAGCCAAGGCATTTTTCTGTTCCAACAGAGCTTGCAAATTTGCCCTCTGGAAAAACAATCGCTACTTTGCGAGCATCGGCAAGAGCATGACTTCTGCCACGGCGCAGAAATTGCTTGGTTCCGGCAAGGTAAAGCTCAAGAATTGCAAGTCCGAAAGAACGGGCAACACCTTTGATGCCACCGTCTTTATGGAGGTATCAGATGATGGCAAAACGAAGTTCAGTATGGAATTTGAAAATGGAGGAAAGCGCAAATGACAAATGAGTACAACCCGGATGGTAAGGAAATCCGATTTATCGACAGCCATTATAAGGATTTGTTTCATATCCCCGATGGCAGCTGTGTGCAGATTCACTACCCGGATGAAATGGTTGTGAAGCCCTGCACCTTCATTGACGAGTATCATACGCAGATCGGATACAATGTGTTTCATATCTGCCAGTTTGCAGAAATTATGGAGCGCAACGGCGCAAGCTATATGCCGGAGCCTGAGATTATGGGCGATGAAGCCGCATGGAAGGTCGGAAAGGATAGAATCCTTGCGGTGCAGACCTGCGAAGATGGTTACGACTACACCCTGTTGGATGAAAACTACAACGAGATTGATGGCGGTCAGGTTGATAACCCTGAACTGTCCATGCTCGAAGTCCGCCGGGATATTCTGGAATCCTTCGGGCTGGAGCGCCGGGAACTGCGGGCAATGTTCTATGAGGATGTCATGGAGCAGGCTTTTGAAGTCGGCAGACAGGCGGTGGTGGTCAATGACCCTATCGCTGAGCTTGCTTTTAAGCTCGACCGTTTTGCAGAGAACTTCGACCCCTATGAATATATGGATCAGGTCGATGATGTGCAGGCGCATATCCAAGAAATCAAGGCAGATCTTGCCGCTGGTAATACGGCTCCGTATCGTGAGTTCCTGAATACAGCCATTGAAGAAGCCCGTGAGGAAACTGCGGTTGAGGTTGCCAAAGTGCTGAAAAGTCAGCTGGATAAGCTCGACTCTCCGAAGCGTGAGTCGGTCATGGAAAAACTGGCACAGGCCGCAGAAAAAGCTGCGCCTGCCAGTCCCTCTCCCAAACGCAAAGAGCCTGAACGATAAGGAGGACACGGATATGAAAAACGAAAAATGGGATGATGTTCACGGAAATACCACCCCGGATGACAGAATGGTTGCTTTTCTGGAAAGCCCCACGGATTCCTATGCGATTCTTCAGCTGCGGGAAGATGTAGACGATAATATCCCGCTCATGTTTGCAAATTACAGCTACCTTCAGAAGAAAGAAATGGAGCCTGAGATTGACCGTTACGAGGTGGTCTATCATGGCTCCATTTCTATGTCCGAGGATGTGAATCGGCAGCTGGAAGATTTGTATGTAAAGTTCAATATTGACCACCCGGATGATTTCCGTGGTCACAGTATGTCGGTCAGCGACATCGTAGCCTTAAAGGTAGTCGGTGAGGTATCCTTTCACTATGTAGATTCTGTTGGGTTTCAGAAGCTGGAAAACTTTATGAAGTCCGAAAACTACCTGAAAAACGCAGAGATGGCAATGGAAGATGATTATGGGATGATTGACGGTATCATCAATAACGGAAAAGCGTCCGGATTAGAGGAACGTCCTTCGGTGTTGGAGCAGTTAAAGGAAAAGCCCGTGCCGGATGTTTCCCATAAGCCGCCCAAGAGCCACCCGGAAAGGGAGATTGAATGATGGATTTCACACAGGATGAGCGGAACATGATGATGCTTTACAGCCCTGGCACAAGGTCAGGGCTGTGTGAAGCACTGACACTGATGAAGGAACAGCTTTCGGAGGACGAGTCAGAGCTTTTTGCTTTGGCAGACTCGGTTCTCCGTAAAGTTTCAGCCATGGACGATGCCGCCTTTGAGAAGCTGAACCTTTATCCGGATTGATAGGATTGGAGGGATACAATGAACGCAAAAGAGCGATTTTATTCCGGATTAGCAAAAGAAACGATTGGGAAAATCACCTCGAACACAGATAACTGGACTTCGTTTTTGAGAACGATGTCCCGCAACTATGAGTTCACCTATCCGGAACAGGTGATGATTTATGCTCAGCGCCCCAATGCGACCTTTTGCAAGCCCTATGAGGACTGGAACGCTGAAAATTACCGCAGATATGTAAAGCGTGGCTCTACCGGCATTGCTCTGTTTGTGATGAACAGGGATAAACCGTATCTGCGCTATGTGTTTGATGTGGCGGATACCGGCGTTCGCCGTTCTTCCCCGGAACTGAAACCGTGGGAGGTGACGCCTGAAAACCGCTCCTATGTCATGGAAGCGATGGAGCGTACCTTCGGTGTTGCCGCTGACGGGGTACTGGAAGCACAGCTTGAAGATATTGCATCCGCACTGGCGGCTGAGTATTGGGACGATTACAAAAAGCAGTTCCTCGACATCGTTGCCAACAGCTTCCTTGAGGAGTATGATGAACTCAACATCGAAGTAGCTTTCAAAAATGCGGTGGCAAACAGCGTATCCTATACGATGTATTGCCGGTTCGTGGAAAGTCCCGACAACTACTTCGAGCATGAGGATTTCCAGAAGGTGTTTGATTTTAACACCAGACAGACGGTAAATGCCCTTGGTACTGCGGTGAATGCCATCAGCACAAGGATGTTTCAGGAAATCGAAAAAGCGATTGGAGAACATGAGCAGATTAAAGCTACCGAAAGGAGTACAGATTATGAGCGAGATGACTTACAGACAGGCCGGAGATTATCAGATTCCGAACCTTCAGTTGGAGAACGAGGGAGAGAAACCTCTGGGCAAGTACGGCAGGATGCGTCGAGCATTTTTGGAACAGAACAATCCGATGCTCCTGAACGACATGATTCTGACGGAGAGCCTGTTCCCGCACCTGTGGGAGATCGAGGAAACAGCGAAAGCCAGAGTGGAGTTTCTGATGGAGCAGTACCTGAAGGACAGCCCCGCACCGGACAAGGAAACGCAGCAGATGGCGTGGGTGCAGCACATGAACAGCCTGAAAGCACAGGCGGAGGAAGTCGTGATGACGGAGCTTATCAACAGCTGAGTCTGAACCTTTTCCTCTCCGAAAATGAACAAATCAGTTTTATCGACCGAGCAGAGAGCTTTACGCCCTCTGCTTTTTCTTTTGCCCAGGAAGAAATCGACCACTTCCTTCTGCTTGGTAGCAATACCGATGAAGCCCGAAAAGTCGTAGCGCTGGAATATATGAAGCAGAAGCCGTTGGAAGAAATCGTTCAGACCTTAAAGCAGGTCTATCACGGCGGCTATGGTCTGAAAGAAGATAGCGGGAATATCTGTGCGTGGTATGCCGAGGACGGTATCCACCTTGCCAAAGGTTCCTCTGCCATTGACAGCCCCAGAGCGCAGATCGTTTCTTGGGAAACGGTTGCCGAGCGCATTGGAGAACTGCTTGAAAATGGTCGGTTCGCAACTAATGTGGAACTGGTAGAAGCATCCGGATATGAGCGTCAGAAGTTGGCAGAATCCCTGTGGCATCTTTATCACGATTTGAGTGAAGAAGCCCGTTCCAGCAACTATCTGGCAATTCTTCATCAGGAACCGTTTCGTGGTTTCCCTGACGAAACCGCAGACTTGGCTGAAAAGTTGGATGACCCTCGTTTCCACGCAACCTTGGTACAGCAGTATTCGGAATTTAGAAAAACCCTTGCGGAAAATCCCGATCTGCTTCGTTTTCACTATCACAAGCTGAATCTCATTCAGAAACAGCTGTATGAGTTGAATATGCCTTTGCGTGAGTATCAGACCGATATGATGCAGATGCCCCTTGTCCGCCAGTTCATTACGGATGATGAAGTCAATGCAGACTTGACCCGTGGAAGCGGCTTTTCCGGTGGTAAAGCCCGTATTTATAACTACTGGCAGGAGAATCATTCTGCCAAGGAAAAGATGGACTTCCTGAAGCATGAATACGGAACCGGTGGTCATTCCCATGCCTGCTCTGGTGCAACGCACAGCGGTCAGGATCACGATGCCAAGGGTGTTGCTTACACCAAGAGCGGTTGCGATAAATTGCAGATGTCCTGGGCGCAGGTGGTGCAGAGAATCGACGGTCTGATACGAAAGGGACGCTACCTCAGCCCGGAGGAAGAAGCGGAACGACAGGCTATCGAAGAAGCTAAAACTGATCCGTTGGAAGATGTTTATGACCGTTTCGCAGTGATTGATACCGAGGATGGCGAGTATGCGATCTGGGATAATCAGACCGATGACTACTATGTAGACCCGGAAGGCGTTACGGAATACTTCACGGACGAATGGCTTGCCAATGAC
The DNA here is from genome assembly GCF_040094125.1 of Faecalibacterium longum. Taxonomy (NCBI): domain Bacteria; kingdom Bacillati; phylum Bacillota; class Clostridia; order Eubacteriales; family Oscillospiraceae; genus Faecalibacterium; species Faecalibacterium longum. The sequence continues at coordinate 15,102 of NZ_JBBNIH010000177.1, read as the reverse complement.
TATTTGGAGGAAGTTCGTCAGTCCGTAGCTGCGATGGAGTCGGTTCAGCCAGAAGCGCCTGTGGCAGAGCCTGCCGAAGTTGTGGAAGCATCTGCTTCCGAGGAACCGAAATGGAATTATCAGGTCGGTGACACGGTATATCTGGACGATACAGCTTTCCGTGTGGAGCAGATCACGGACAGAGAAGTTCAGCTGCGTGACCCTACGCTTGCTTATCCCATCTTCCGTGCCGAGAATCGTGAGAATTTCGAGCGTATGCTCTCTCAGGACGAAAGAAACCATGCGGTAAGGGTTGATGCCCAAACCGAAGAAAAGCCCGTTACAGAGGATTTTCTGGGCAAAACCGAACCGAGGGACTACACCCCTGAGTATCAGCTGTTAGACCGTCTGCGTATGGACTGCGAATACTTCCTTGGTGCAGGACAGCACAGCGAAAAGCATCTGTGGGCAGGCAACCGCCATGCACAGATTGCCAAGATGCGTGAGCTGTATGAAATGATTCCCGACAAACCAGAATGGCTGACACCTGAGATGATTAACAGCTACGAGGAGCGCATGGCTCCCCGCTATCTGGTTGCCGCCTACCATCACTTTGAAAACGGCTTCGATGATAAACTGGACTACTACACTCTGGAAGAAGCGGAAAAAGCTGCCCAGGGCTATGTGGACGGAACCATGGAGGATGACGGATTCAAGTACGATGGTGCTGCCGTTTACGATCAGCAGGAGCATAAGTGCATCCGTATCTATGGGGACTACCCTGACGAAAAGGCACACGCACAGGTCAGAGCCAGTGCGGAACCCGAACAGCAGGAACCGGAACACTTCATCGATCATTTTTATGTTGCCGAGGACATTCAGAAGCGGGGTGCGCTGGACATCAAGGAATACAGTTCCTTTGATGATGCCCTGCGAGCCTACTATGCACTTCCTGACACGCAGAGAAAAGCCCTGGGTGCAATGAATACCAGAGATCTGCCGGGTAGTCTGGACTTCGTACAGTGCGTAGATGGAAAGGACACCATCATTCAGGATTATGCCCAGGTGGACGGATGGCAGAATGCCGAAGTCATGGACATTATCGCTCAGCTTGAGCAGTCCATCACCACCAGAGAAATCCCACCTGTTCCTGCGGTGAACTTCCACATCACGGATGACAACATCGGTGAAGGTGGACCGAAGCAGAAATTCGCAAGAAACATCGCAGCCATTGAAACTCTGTTCAAACTGGAAAGCGAGAACAGGAACGCCACTACCGAAGAACAGGAGATTTTGTCGAATTATGTCGGTTGGGGCGGTCTGGCAGATGCCTTTGACCCGGACAAGGGAAATTGGGCGAAGGAGTATCAGACACTGAAAAACCTGCTTTCCGAAGATGAATATGCTGCGGCAAGAGCTTCCACCCTGAACGCACATTACACCAGCCCTACGGTCATTCGCTCCATCTACGATGCGGTCGGACAGATGGGCTTTGAAACAGGAAATATTCTGGAGCCTGCTATGGGTATCGGCAACTTCTTTGGTATGCTCCCTCCTGAAATGCAGAGCAGCCGTTTGTATGGTGTGGAACTGGATTCCATCACCGGCAGAATTGCTCAGAAGCTCTATCCCAACGCAGAAATCAAAGTAGCCGGTTTTGAAACGACAGACCGCCGAGACTTTTACGATCTGGCTGTGGGTAATGTCCCTTTCGGCAACTACAAAGTGTCCGACAAGCCGTATGACAAGCTGGGATTCTCCATTCACAACTATTTCTTTGCCAAGGCTTTGGATCAGGTTCGTCCCGGTGGTGTGGTCGCTTTTGTGACAAGCCGTTACACCATGGATTCCAAGAACTCTGACGCAAGGCGATATATGGCGCAGAGGGCGGAACTGCTTGGTGCAATCCGTCTGCCAAACGATGCCTTTAAGAAAAACGCAGGCACGGAAGTCGTGTCCGACATCCTGTTCCTGCAAAAGCGTGACCATCCGATTGACATTGTACCGGAATGGGTAAACCTTGACCGCACCGAAGAAGGACACACCATGAACAGCTACTTTGTCGCTCATCCTGAAATGGTTCTGGGCGATACGGTGGAAGAAAGTACCGCCTACGGCATGGACATTACAGTGCGTCCCATTGAGGGCATGGAACTGTCCGAACTTCTGAAAGAAGCAGTTTCCCACATCCAAGGAACCTATCAGGCTGTGGAGCTTCCCGAAGCTGACAAGGGTAAGGAAATCGAAACCATTCCTGCAACCCCGGATGTAAAGAATTTCTCTTATACCGTGGTGGATGGCAATGTGTACTTCCGTGAAAACTCCCTGATGCGCCGTGTAGACCTGAATGAGAAAGCAAAAGACCGTGTGATGGGCATGGTGGAACTTCGTGGTATCGTCAACGAGCTGATCGAATATCAGCTTGAGGATTACCCGGATGAAATGATTACTCAGAAACAGGCAGAACTGAATGATGCCTACGATGCGTTTGCCGCAAAGAACGGGCTTATCAATAATCGAGCCAATGGTCAGGCATTTGCTGACGATTCCTCCTACTATCTCCTGTGTTCTCTGGAAAATGTGGATGAGGACGGCAATCTGAAAAGCAAGGCGGATATGTTCACCAAGCGAACCATCAAGCCGGAACGCAGAGTGACGAGCGTGGATACGCCGTCCGAAGCTCTGGCAATCTCTATCGGTGAGCGTGGCAAGGTGGATTTGCCGTTTATGGCACAGCTGCTTGGAACACCTGGAGAATACGATGCGATTCAGGCAGAGCTTCGAGGGGTGATCTTCAAAGACCCGATGGCTCCCGATGCTGTGGAAGTTGGATGGCAGACTGCCGATGATTACCTTTCCGGTGATGTAAGAAGCAAGCTGCGTGTCGCACAGATGGCGGCAGACAGGGATTCTTCCTTCCACATCAATGTGGAAGCCTTGCAGAAAGCACAGCCGAAGGACTTGGATGCGTCCGAGATTGATGTGCGTTTGGGTGCAACATGGATTGATGCCGATTATATTCAGCAGTTCATGGAGGAAACCTTTGAAACGCCGTATTACTTGCGCCGTTCCATTGAGGTCAAGTTCTCCGAGCTGACCGCAGAGTGGCGCATCAACGGTAAGAGTTCTCCCAACTACAACGATGTGGCGGCGTATGTCACCTACGGTACAGAGCGAGCCAACGCATATCGGATTCTGGAGGAAACGCTGAATCTGAAGGATATTCGTATCTATGATACGATTGAAGATGCAGATGGTAAGCAGAAGCGTGTCCTCAATAAAAAAGAAACTACCCTGGCACAGCAGAAACAGCAGGCAATCAAGGATGCGTTCCGAGATTGGATTTGGAGAGATCCGCACAGACGAGAAACCCTTTCCACCAAGTACAACGAACTTTTTAACTCCACCAGACCTCGTGAGTATGATGGCTCTCATATCCGTTTCGGCGGCATGAACCCGGATATTACCCTCCGTGAACACCAGAGAAATGCTATCGCTCATGTGCTATATGGTGGAAATACGCTGCTTGCACACGAAGTTGGTGCGGGCAAGACCTTCGAGATGGCTGCATCGGCTATGGAGAGTAAACGGCTTGGATTGAGCCAGAAATCCCTGTTCGTTGTGCCGAATCACTTGACCTTACAGTGGGCAAACGAGTTCCTGCACCTCTATCCGAGTGCCAAGCTCCTTGTTGCCACCAAGAAGGATTTTGAAACAGCAAACCGTAAGAAGTTCTGCGCTCGTATCGCAACGGGTGACTATGATGCAGTCATCATCGGTCACAGCCAGTTTGAAAAAATCCCGCTTTCTGCCGAACGACAGGAACGGCAGCTGCGGGAGCAGATTGATGAGATCGAGGGTGCGATTGCGGAGCTGAAATGGCAGCGTGGCGAAAACTTCACGATCAAGCAGATGGAGAAAACACGAAAATCATTGGAAGCCAGACTGGACAAGCTCCTTGCCGCTGACAAGAAAGATGATGTCATTACCTTTGAGCAGTTGGGTGTAGACCGGCTGTTTGTGGACGAAAGCCATGCGTTCAAGAATTTGTTCCTCTACACAAAAATGCGAAATGTGGCAGGTCTGTCCACCTCCGAAGCCCAGAAATCTTCGGATATGTTTATGAAGTGCCGCTATATGGATGAGCTGACCGGCGGGCGTGGTGTGATCTTTGCAACCGGTACTCCAGTAAGTAACTCGATGACCGAGCTTTATACGGTCATGCGCTATCTCCAGTACAGTACGCTCCAGCAAAAGAACCTGACCCATTTTGATTCCTGGGCATCGACCTTCGGAGAAACAACAACTGCGATTGAGCTTGCACCGGAGGGAACCGGCTATCGTGCCAGAACCCGATTTGCGAAGTTCTTCAACCTGCCTGAACTGATGAATATGTTCAAGGAGGTTGCCGACATCAAGACCTCTGACCAGTTGCATCTCCCTGTTCCCGAAGCAAAGTTTGAAACGGTTGTGGTTCAGCCCTCTGAGTACCAGAAGGATATGGTGGCTTCCCTTTCAGAGAGAGCAGCAGATGTTCATGCCGGTATTGTAGACCCGTCCGTCGATAATATGCTCAAGATTACCAGCGACGGACGAAAATTGGGACTGGATCAGCGGCTAATGAACACCCTGTTACCCGATGACCCTGACAGCAAGCTCAATGCCTGCGTGGGAAATATCCTGCGTATCTGGCAGGACGGTCAGGCTGACAAATTGACCCAGTTGGTGTTCTGCGACCTTAGCACACCGAAAAATGATGGAACCTTCAATGTCTATGATGATGTCAAAACCAAGCTGATTGCAAACGGTGTGCCTGCGGAAGAAGTTGCCTTTATCCATGATGCAGATACCGAGGCAAAGAAAAAAGACCTCTTTGCCAAGGTTCGTACCGGGCAGGTGCGAGTGCTTCTTGGCAGTACGCAAAAGATGGGTGCAGGAACCAACGTCCAGGACAAATTGGTGGCAGTTCACCACTTGGATGTGGGTTGGCGTCCGTCTGATATGACCCAGAGAAACGGTCGTATCATCCGTCAGGGCAACCGGAACAAAGAGGTTCAGGTGTATCAGTATGTGACCGAGGGAACCTTCGATGCCTACCTGTATCAGACCTTGGAAAACAAGCAGAAGTTTATTTCTCAGATTATGACCTCCAAATCACCGGTTCGCTCCTGTGACGATGTGGATGAGCAGGCGCTGTCCTATGCGGAGATCAAGGCGCTGTGTGCCGGCAATCCGCTTATCAAGGAAAAGATGGACTTGGACATTGATGTGGCAAGGCTGAAGGTGCTGAAAGCTGACCACCAGAGCCAGCAGTACCGTATGGAAGATAAGCTTCTGAAATACTTCCCGGCTGAGATTGAAAAGCAGACAGGCTATATTCATGGCTTTGAAGCTGATATTAAAACCGTGGAAGCACACCCGCAGATTGCCGATGGCTTTTGCGGCATGGAAATCATGGGCAAAGCCTACACCGAAAAGGCAGATGCCGGTGAAATCCTCCTTGCGGCTTGTAAGGACACGAAAAGTGCCGATCCGGTTCCTCTTGGCAGTTACCGTGGCTTTCAGATGGAGCTTTCGTTTGACAGTTTCCGGAACGAGTTCGATGTGACCCTGAAGGGCGCTGTGAGCCACAGAGTAGCCCTTGGAACGGACGCACGAGGAAATATCACCCGACTGGACAATGCCCTTGCAGGCATCCTTGAGCGCTTAGAACGAGCCAATGAGCAGTTGAATAATCTCTACAATCAGCAGGAAGCAGCCAAGGCGGAGGTTGGAAAACCGTTCCCGCAGGAAGCAGAGCTGACAGCCAAAAGTCAGCGACTGGCAGAACTGGATGCAGCCCTGAATATGGAGGACTCTGTGGAAAATCGTGACGAAAGAAGCGAGTCAGAGCGTCCTTCTGTGTTGGCTGATCTGAAATCCAAAGCGGAGCATATCCCGCCTGCAAAATACTCTGAAACCCGTGAGGAGGTGTTGTAATGGCAAAGCGAGATCAGGATGTTCATTTCCTTGCATCCAAGGAGGAGGTCGAGCGAATCCATGAGAAGATGGACGAGCTTGGCATCCGCAGCATGGGAGCCTATCTGCGGAAAATGGCTCTGGATGGTTACTGTATCAGACTGGATTTGCAGGATGTGAAAGCCCTGGTTTCGCTCCTGCGAATCTGCTCCAACAACCTGAACCAGTACGCAAAGCGAGCGAACGAAACAGGCAGCATCTATCGTGCTGACATTGAGGATTTGCAAAAACGGCTGGAGGAGATCTGGACGGACATGAGAGAAGTTCTTGTTCGCCTGTCCTCAATCCAGTAATCCGACAACTTGTTGGGAAGTCGCAGTTTCGGCTGCGGCTTTTACATAAGGGTTGACATCATTGCGTTATGGCAGATACCCTTGTACAATATAATTAAAAGAAAGGGGTTGAGCCTATGAAGCTGGTATTGAAGATATTGGCACTGCCGGTGCTGTTCGTTGTAAAAGTGATTTGCATTCTTGGAAATCTGCTTACAAATGTTGTGTCCTATGTAATTGGTTTATTGCTCTTGGTCATTGGCGGATCTGCGATTTACTGCATTGTAAAGGCTTTGTGGCAGTCCCTGCTTATTCTTGTGGTTCTTGGAATTGCGACAATAGCAGCGGTGTTCTTGCTCGTCTGGGCTGTTATGAAAGTCGAGAATATTGGAGAAAGTCTGGGAGCATTTATCAGGTCATAAGATAATATCAGAGAAAAGTCACCGACCGGTGGCTTTTTCTTTTTGGGAAGGAAGTGATGGGAATGGCAGCGACAAGATTGATTGCACTCCATGTGAATAAGGGAAAGACGGTCGCTCAATGTTTGGCAGACAGAACCGACTACTCACAAAATGCCGCAAAAACCAATGATGGCGAATTTATCAGTTCCTATGAGTGTGATCCAAAGACAGCAGATGAGGAATTTCTGCTTTCCAAACGGCAGTATCAGCATATTACCGGCAGACAGCAGAAGAACAATATCATCGCATACCAGATACGCCAGTCCTTTAAGCCGGGAGAAATCACCCCGGAAGAAGCGAACCAAGTCGGCTATGAAACAGCGATGCGATGGACAAAGGGAAAACACGCTTTCATCGTTGCGACCCACATCGACAAATCCCACATTCACAATCATATCATTTATAATTCGACCTCGCTGGATGCCACACGGAAATTCAAAAACTTCTTTCTTTCCGGTCTGGCGGTGCAAAGACTCAGTGATATGGTTTGCCTGGAACACGGGCTGTCCATTATTACACCGAAGCCGTATCGGGAGCGCCAGAAAAGAACTGTTTATCCCAAGAAGCGTACCCAGCGTGACGAATTATGTGATGCGATTGATGCGGTGCTGAAGCAGAAACCAAAGAGCTTTGATGGCTTTGTTCAGGCTCTGGCTGACATGGGATTTGAGTTCAAGGATGGAAAGCAGCCTGCGTTCAAGGGCGAGAATCAGAAGCGTTTCATTCGGCTGCGTTCCCTGGGCGAAGGATATAGCAAAGAGGAAATTCAAGCGGTTATCTCCGGCAAGAACCTGCACAAATCAAAAGGCGGCTCTGCCAAGGCTCCTGCCCCGAAGCAGTTCCAGATGCTGATTGATATTCAGGCAAAGATGGCCGAGGGCAAGACGGTCGGTTATGAAAAGTGGGCGAAGAAGTTCAACCGAAAAGAAGCTGCCCGAACGGTAATCCTACTGAAAGAAAAAGGCTTGGGCAACTACGACGATCTGACTGCTCATATTGAAAATCTGTCTGCCCGGTTCGATGCGCTTTCTGATTCTATCAAGGTCGCAGAGAAACGTATGGTTGAGGTTCAGGCGTTGCAGCAGCACATCAAAAATTATCGCAACACAAGGCAAATTTATATCGAGTACCGCAAGTCTGGATATAGCAAAAAATTCTTTGAAGAACACCGTCAGGAAATCACAATTCATAAAGCGGCGAAGCAAGCCTTTGATGAATTGCAGATTACAAAGCTCCCGTCCATGCAATCATTGTATGAGGAGTTTCATCAGCTGGCAGTCCAGAAAAAGCAGGACTACGCTGAGTACCGTCAGATCAGAAAAGAGAAAGAAGAACTGCTGATTGCCAAACGGACGGTTGAAACGATTTTGAATATCGACAGGCAGAAAGAGCAGGAAAAAGAGAAAGAGAAAGAGGAAAAGAAGAACTTCCGTTAAAGCAAAAAGCCACGGTCTGCACTCCCCAAAGGGTGCGGATCGTGGCTGCTTTTTTGCTTTTCGATTTCGGTGCTTTCAACCATTGGCAAATTTTTATTCTACTGTTCTTTGAGAAACGATTGAAAATCGTGTAGCCATCATCGGCAGATGATGTTCAAAGGGGATTGGGGATGCTTCCCCAACAAGCAAATTTGCGAAGATTGCACCGAAGGGAAAATCGAGAAAATGAGTGAACCTGTACAGGTTTACACTGCTTGCCAATTTGTGAGATTATGAATTTAGTATCGAGAATAGGGTACACCTAAATTTTGCAATGCTGCAACCCTATCATCGTTGCATGGATGAGTTGAGTATATTGCACTGAGAAAACCATCATGCGGAACATCTGAGATATGTTGGTCTAATACCGTCGCTAATTCAAGACCAAAACCAATTTTATAAGCAAATTCATCAGCCAGATACTCATTTTGTCTCATAGACCACATCAGAAAAAGCATACAGAACTTTACCCATAACCAAGAAAGTGCTGTTGATATTCCTGCGAAAACTGCGGTAATTATACCCATTACACCACTACGAGAGCATATTGCGAACAGCCCCATGATTGCAGAAAAAATCCAGTAGGATATTTTGATTAACAGGAGGCACCCGGATATAAATATATTGCCCCCGCCAATCAATAATTGGATAACAGTATGTCCGTATGAGAGATGTCCGATCTCATGGGCGAGAATTCCAAGTATCATATCATCGGAGAGTAAAAGCAATCCGTCAGTTATGCATAGTGTTTGCCTACCTAGAGCAAATGCATTTGGAGCAGGATCATGGATAATCTTCACTTTCACTTTTTTAGGACAGTATGATGTGTTCTCTTTTGCTTTATCTAAAACATATTGAACCAGCGGGACAACTCGAAGTTTTATATCTACTCTTTTTATATCGCTTGCTCCTGCGAAGGCAGCCAGGCACATTTCGCCTAATGGGGATAAGCTGATAGCTACTGTGAAAAAGTAAATACAAATCAGTTCAACAATGCTTCCTGACGAACCGAACACAGCAACAATCAGCAGAATATTAAGAGTAAAGAACAGAAGAGTTCCTAAGTTTGAGAAGCGAACAATTCTGCCTACACGATGCCAAATATCCATAATGCACCCCCCTTTTATCGTGTTGTTGGTTTGAGCTTGCATTGTTTAATTACTCAAATGTAAAGAAATCTTTGTTTCGCTCTTTGAACAGAGCAAAGACAGTCTCTAACACAAATTCGTTTTCAACACCAACATATTCTTCTGTTTCATCGTCAATTTCTTTCAGCTGCAAAATAACAACTTGCCCATCCGAATCTCCAATAGGAAGCAGGACAACATATTCGTTCTGGCGATACGGTATTAAGTCAAGAAATTCAAATTCAACTTCGTTCCCATTCTCATCATTCAAAGTTATAATGTTGTCTTCATCCATGTCGTCGTTCCTTTTCTTAATATAAATAATTATCGTTGATAATGATGCCTAATAGTTCAAAGAGATTATCCTTTTTGGAAAGAATGCATTTTTTCATGGCTTGTTTAATTTGTTCCGTTGAAATGCTATCAGGCAACATTTCCCTTGGGACACCATGACCGAATTGCCGAAAATACTGTTCTTCGATTTCATAATACTCATTATCAATTTTCGGTTCAGGTGTATTAAGGAAGCTATTCATAAAATCTGCAACGCTCTTGTTTTTGTCCATTGTATGCACCTACCTTTCTCTGCTCAAGACCCTAACATGATTATCTGGTCTAATAGAATCAATCATTGAAGAAAAAATACCAAACGCTGTAGGAAAGAAATTTGCTAATAGCTCTAATTTGCCTTGGTCTCCCATAGACGCTTCAAAAAAGTGGGCAAAGGCTTCTGCTTGTAGATTGCCCGGTCTCGTCCAATAGTTCCTTGAGTGACCATAATTTCCGTGCAATTGACCATTTGTTGTCGCATCAATTAAGTCCGAGAAGGAGTGAGCTGAATCCTGCCTAATACGGGTCAGAAAAGCAGTTTGCTTTTCCACTGGAAGATTGTTATATAAGCTCAGGATTCTTTGTCCGTCCTCAACCAGTGCCTCAGCAAATTCTGGAGTATTGGATAGATTGCTCCGATAGTTGCACGAAGCATGGTCGATCATGTGAGCAAGCTCGTGGAAATAAGTTGTTCCTGCACCTCTTGGATTTGTCATATCAGAAGCTGCATTGTAGTAGACTCCTCGTGAATGCCCTATATAATTTCCCGGTGAGTAATGTGCTGTCTGATCCGGTGGATATTCAGAATCTTGTATCATCAGTTTACCAGCGAAATGGTCAAACACTTCTCTGACATTCTGCTCTGCATTTTCATGGCGTTGTGATATAACAGCGATATATCCGTCTGGTGTGCTACCTTGGGTTAGCACGCCAAGGCAATACTGATAAGACGAATTACCAACATTAGGTGTTTGCAGACCCTGGAGGAAAGAATTTCGTGCAGAAGGAGTGTCCAAATTAACATTATCATATTCTTGTACACTTTTGGCAAGTGAAGCAACGTATTTTTCGGCCTGAAGCATAATCTGTAAAATATCATTCAGGGCTTTGTTGCAATCTTTTACGATAGTTCCCAGCTCATCGTACTTCTTGTCATTCCATCCAATTCCCAATTGCTGATATTTCATCTTCACAGAACTTCTTGTAGTTTCGATAGAAGAAATGGAGGTCCGCATATTTTTCAGTATTGTCAGTAATTGAGTTGCATCAGCATTTACGTTGCTCAAACACTCACCTCCTCATTTGTTAATCATTTCGAGTGTAGCTACCTGTTACTAAAACCGGGATATATGTATCAAGCGATTGAGCTGCAAGTGTTCGATGTCGCCCATCACTCTGAAATACATAATAAGAACCTACCTGCGCAACCTGGACAGGATTATTGTAATAGCTACGAATGGTATCATCTAACACTGGGTTTTGTGAAAGCTCATCCAAAGACATTCCTGACTCAGTATTTTGACGAACATCTTGGATGTGCGAAGCTCGCCTTAGAATGTTTTCTCTCGACCATCCCTCTCGACCATTCCGTGTCCAAAATCCTTCCGGGTTCCCAAGTTCTCGGTCACTGAGATAAACTCCTTCAATATCCCTTGCTCTAACGTATACGAGTTCTGGATTTTCATTTCGAGAAAAGGTATAGTTCCCGTTCTCCCAATAATCTCGATATTCTTCATAGTGATTTCCACGGGAAAAATATCGTTCAGCTGATAGTCTGTCTTGAACAAATGCAAGATTAGAACCAAAGGTATTTGACTCAAAGGTGGTTGTATCTGCACTTGATGGTGTAACAGCAAAACTACTGGTCTGAGGTGTGCTTGCAGATATTCCATTTGTAGATCCTAGTTGAACACTTTCGTATTCACTAAGGCTCTTGGCGAGTAAAGCCACATATTTTTCTGCTTGAAGCATAATTACCAATATGTCATTGAGAGCCTTGTTGCAGTCTCTTACAACCACGCCCAACTCGTTGTATTTTTTATCTTGCCATCCAGCACCTAACTGTTCATATTTCATCTTTACAGATTTTTTGGTAGTTTCGATGGAGGAAATGGAATCCTGCATTTTTTTCAGCATTGCGAATAGCTGAACGGAGTCAGCATTTACCATACTCATTTCATCACCTCCTGGCAGCGGATTTTGTGAAGTGCAAAGCGGCGATGTGTCAGGAAAGTCTGACACATCACTGCTTCGGCAAGATTTAATTTAGAGAGGAAAGAAATTGTTCCAACTCAGCAGCGGTCGGTGCAATGTACGGTTTCATCTGGTAAGTATCCTTAACACCGTCTGTGAAGTATACGCTCCTTTCTTTTTTCGTTTTGTTGGTTCATTTTCGCCAGTGTGTTCGTGTCGTTTGCTGTGACGAGAACGCAACATAGACACAAAGAAAACACAAGGGCGAGCTTGCTCGTTTATATACCCTTGTGTTTTCGACTGGATATGTTAAGGTAACAAACAGTAAATGACACGTTACAGACTGCAAAATGTACCAACTGAAAAAAGAAAGAATACCGTTGTGTGCTTTATTTCTCGATCAGCTTTTCAAACATGAGGAAAGGTTTTTATAAAAAAAGAGTAGTTACCGTTTTTTGGTAACTACTCTTTTCCTTTTTTAAGGTTTAAAGTCCTGGAAGTTTAGGTGTTTTGGGTATTGGTGGTGTAGGTAGCTGCAAGCTTTCCAATTTTTGTTGAATTGCTTTAAATTCAGGGGTTTCTTGGTGTTGATTTTGAACCATTTTTTGCTCTATTCTCTCCAAAGTCGGTTGAATTTCTTTCCCTGATACTTTACGATTTAATTCTCTTTCTAAGGTCTCTTTCGGACTAATGGAAGGCGTTTCTAAACTTGAATAGAAGTTTCACTCCTTCTCTATTATAAAGCCTTATATCGCTAAATAAGCCCGTTTTATGAAGGGTTTCTAAGCTGAAATGAACGGGTTTACACCCGGCCTTGACCTCCGCCCGCTGTCCCGCTGAATGGGTGGACAAGGCGGCCAATCCCTCAAAGTGCTTGGACGCTCTCTTTCTGATTTTGGAGCGTTTCTTTTCTAAAAATTGAAATGGGCGGGAAGCCATTTTAGGGCTTTCCCGCCTTGATTACTTTTTAGCAAAGACGGGCGTGACTGTCAACGGCGGCGCATGAAATGCGCCGTTCATCTTGACCGTTGACTGGCTCGGCTGGCTTTGCTATCTTCCTGACAAATGGGAATGTCTAAGATAGTAAAGACGTCCCACATGCAACTCTTTCTTTTATTGCGGAAACCGTATCTTTAATTGTGAATGTAGTTGTGTCTATGACATTTGATTCATATATCCCCAAACCGGAAAATTGCTCCCACATTGTTTCCACTAATTCAATATTTGTTTTTCTATCTAATTTTGAGCGTTCCACAGCTCGCTTCATAGTTTCTTTTTTACTCGCTCTTAATACAATATAGTGTACCTCGTAATCTTCTTGGGCAAGAGCTTTCCATGGCTCCAAAAACCATGGCCCGACAATCCCATCTACAATTACATCATATCCGCCACGAGCATATCGCTTTGCAGCTTCTAAAAAGGCTTCAATGACAACCAGATTTTGCTTGTTGGATTCTGGCAAATGTGGTGGTATTGCGCCTTTGCTTAAGTAATGAAAAAAGTCATCGGTGTGCATATGCACTGATTTATCCATATCTGATTCCTTTGCGACAATTGACGCAGTTGTTGTTTTTCCTGTCCCCGGTGAGCCTGTAATCACAATAATTCTTCCTTGATTCATCTGTATTTTCCCTCACAATTTGAATTTATCACTTTGTTCCTGCCTGCTCAATCATCTTCTTCGCAAACTGGTTTTCCCTGACCCTGATTGCCCACCAAGTAAAAAAGCGGTTGGCGATTCAACCGCTTTTTTACTTGAACCAATTCTTCTAAATTATCATTTAAGCGATTCTCAAACTGTTTGTCAGTAAAATTGACTATATTTGCCATATTAAGCCACTTTCTCTTTATTCAAAACTTGTTTTGAGTAACGATTCATTGACCGCCAATACTCATGAACGGCTTGTAATTCTTCTAAAGAATAATCAAAAAGATTTACACGTTTTGCAAGCTTTAATTGGTTTAATAAATTGACTTCCAATAATTGAGAGTCATTTTTATTTAATTCATGGTTCAAAACATAGTTTAATTATTTCCTCCCGTTAAATAATAGATAACTATTAAAAATAGACAATACTTGCTCATAAGTAACGGTACTTAAATTGTTTACTTTGGCGTGTTTCATTGCTTGATGAAACTGATTTTTAGTAAACAGTTGACGATATTCTCGATTGACCCATTTTGAAACAAAGTACGTATATAGCTTCCAATATTTATCTGGAACATCTGTGGTATGGCGGGTAAGTTTTATTAAGACACTGTTTACTTTTGGTTTAGGATGAAAGCATTCCGCTGGCAGCTTAAGCAATTGCTGAATCGAGACTTGAGTGTGCAAGAGCAACCCTAGTGTTCGGTGAATATCCAAGGTACGCTTGTAGAATCCTTCTTCAACAATCAGATAGATGTCAGACGCATGGCTTTCAAAAACCACTTTTTTAATAATTTGTGTGCTTAAATGGTAAGGAATACTCCCAACAATTTTATACCTCTGTTTGTTAGGGAATTGAAACTGTAGAATATCTTGGTGAATTAAAGTGACACGAGTATTCAGTTTTAATTTTTCTGACGATAAGTTGAATAGATGACTGTCTAATTCAATAGACGTTACCTGTTTACTTATTTTAGCCAGTTTCGTCGTTAAATGCCCTTTACCTGTTCCAATTTCGTAAACGGTATCGGTTTCTTTTAAATTCAATTGTTTTATTATTTGGTTGAGTACTTTTTCACTCGTTAAAAAGTTTTGAGAATATTTTATATTTTTGTTCATGTAATATCCCTTTTTATTTGCTGTGAATATTCGCTCATTTTTCTTCCTCAATAAAAACTCTACCAGCTAACCAACATTCGTCTAATTCATTTGGGAATAATTCAAGCTGGCGAATCATATAATGTGTACTTGGAATGTAATCAAAATAAAACAATAGTGCTAGATATAAACTCCATGGAATTGGGCGTGTCCGATTTTCGTAGGCACTATAAGTTTGTCGTGAAATACCAACAGCCGAAGCAATTTCTTCTTGTGATGCACCAACTTTTCCTCTGAGTGCGGGTAACTCAATCGCCAATTGAGTGGCCAAGTTCTCTTTCTCATCTTTACTAAAATTCCAAAACTGCTTATAAGCATCTCGCCCTACAAATTGAATCAATAAATCTCCTCCTGGGTATACTCTTTCGTAGAGTACATTACTCCACGAATCGCATTCTTCTCTGTTTTTTTTAGTTTATATCTTTATTTTACAAATTGTCG
>NZ_JBBNIH010000176.1:0-2798 GCF_040094125.1 Faecalibacterium longum | reverse complement strand
GTTTGATATGGTCAAGCGAACAAGGGCGCAGGGCGAATGCCTTGGCACTGGGAGCCGATGAAAGACGTGATAAGCTGCGATAAGCTTCGGGGAGCTGCAAATAAGCATTGATCCGGAGATTTCTGAATGAGGAAACTCACTCAGGTTCATACCTGAGTACGTTGTACTGAAATTCAAAATAGGTACATCGGGGGAACCGCCTGAACTGAAACATCTAAGTAGGGCGAGGAAGAGACATCAAACGAGATTCCGTAAGTAGTGGCGAGCGAACGCGGAAGAGGGCAAACCGAAGGTAGAAATACCTTCGGGGTACGGACTGCTTTTAGGACTCGATCTGTTAACCGAACGGCATGGGAAGGCCGGTCAGAGAGTGTGAGAACCACGTAGGTGAAAACGGAAAGAGCTGCGCAGATTCCAGAGTACGGCCAGACACGTGAAACCTGGTCGGAAGATGGGGGGACCACCCTCCAACCCTAAATACTACCCAGTGACCGATAGCGTATAGTACTGTGAAGGAAAGGTGAAAAGCACCCCGGGAGGGGAGTGAAAAAGAACCTGAAACCCTGTGCCTACAAGCACCTAGAGCACGTCAATGTGTGATAGGGTACTTTTTGTAGAACGGTCCGGCGAGCGATTGTATGCAGCAAGGTTAAGGACTTAAGGTCTGGAGCCGAAGCGAAAGCGAGTTTGAAAAGGGCGTTAAGTTGCATATAATGGGCCCGAAACCGGGTGACCTACCCATGGTCAGGTTGAAGTGGAAGTAAAATTCCATGGAGGACCGAACCGACCTCCGTTGAAAAGGCGGCGGATGAACTGTGGGTAGCGGAGAAATTCCAATCGAACCCGGAGATAGCTGGTTCTCCCCGAAATAGTTTTAGGACTAGCCTCAAGTTAGATACCTGGAGGTAAAGCACTGAATAGCCTAGCGGCCGAGAGGTTAGCGAAGCTTATCAAACTCAGAATGCCAGAGTATTGATGCTTGGGAGTCAGACAGTGTCAGATAAATGTCATTGTCAAAAGGGAAACAGCCCAGATCTACAGCTAAGGTCCCAAAGTCAGGTTAAGTGGAAAACGATGTGAAGATACGCAGACAACCAGGATGTTGGCTCAGAAGCAGCCACTCATTCAAAGAGTGCGTAATAGCTCACTGGTCGAGCGTCTTTGCGCGGAGAATTTAACGGGGCTAAACCTGACACCGAAGCTTAGGCAATCCAGTAATGGATTGGGTAGGGGAGCGTTGTATACGCGGAGAAACAGTAGCGTGAGCGGCTGTGGAGTGTATAGAAGTGAGAATGCCGGAATGAGTAGCGCGAATGCAGTGAGAATCTGCATGGCCGAAAGCCTCAGGTTTTTGGAGGAAGGTTCGTCCGCTCCAAGTTAGTCGGGAGCTAAGGTGAGGCCGGAAGGCGTAGCCGATGCACAGACGGTAGAGATTCCGTCACCACCAAAAGAGTTAAGCACAGGGACACATTTGAAGTCTCAGAGCCGGGTGTTGGTTCCGGTAGAGATCGAGGGAAGTTAGTACCGAAGTCTGAGATGGAAGATGGCGAGAAAAGCTGTGTGTATTTCTGAGGTGCCCGTACCGCAAACCGACACAGGTAGGTAGGAAGAAGATTCTAAGGCCAACGGGAGAAGGGTTGTTAAGGAACTCGGCAAATTGACCCCGTAACTTCGGGAGAAGGGGTGCTCCAGAGATGGAGCCGCAGAGAATCGGCCCAAGCAACTGTTTACCAAAAACACAGGTTTGTGCTAAATCGAAAGATGACGTATACGAGCTGACGCCTGCCCGGTGCTGGAAGGTTAAGAGGAGATGTGCAAGCATTGAATCGAAGCCCCAGTGAACGGCGGCCGTAACTATAACGGTCCTAAGGTAGCGAAATTCCTTGTCAGGTAAGTTCTGACCCGCATGAAAGGCGTAATGATTTGGGCACTGTCTCAACAGCCCGCCCGGCGAAATTGTAGTACCGGTGAAGATGCCGGTTACCCGCGACAAGACGGAAAGACCCCATGGAGCTTTACTGTAGCCTAATATTGGGTTTCGATGTTGCATGCACAGGATAGATGGGACACTAGGAAACAATCGCTTTGGCGGTTGCGGAGTGGCCGTTGGGATACCATCCTTGCGATATTGGAATTCTAACCTGCGGCTCTGAATCGAGTCGGGGGACATTGTTAGGTGGGCAGTTTGACTGGGGCGGTCGCCTCCTAAAAAGTAACGGAGGCGTTCAAAGGTTCGCTCAGCTTGAACGGAAATCAAGCAAAAGAGTGCAAACGCAGAAGCGAGCCTAACTGCGAGACTGACGGGTCGAGCAGTAACGAAAGTTGGAGTTAGTGATCCGGTGGTATGTGAGTGGAAATGCCATCGCTCAACGGATAAAAGTTACCCTGGGGATAACAGGCTGATCTCCCCCAAGAGTCCACATCGACGGGGAGGTTTGGCACCTCGATGTCGGCTCATCGCATCCTGGGGCTGTATTCGGTCCCAAGGGTTTGGCTGTTCGCCAATTAAAGCGGTACGCGAGCTGGGTTCAGAACGTCGTGAGACAGTTCGGTCCCTATCTGTCGTGGGCGCAGGATATTTGATGGGAGCTGTCCCTAGTACGAGAGGACCGGGACGGACGTACCTCTGGCGCACCAGTTGTTCCGCCAGGAGCATAGCTGGGCAACTACGTACGGATCGGATAAACGCTGAAAGCATCTAAGCGTGAAGCCGACCCAAAGATAAGATGTCCCATTGTTTTAAACAAGTAAGACCCCTTGAAGACTACAAGGTTGATAGGCACGATGTGTAAGTGGAG
>NZ_JBBNIH010000175.1:0-855 GCF_040094125.1 Faecalibacterium longum | reverse complement strand
GCCCCAACAGCGACTCCCTGTTTCCGCCGCTGGCGGCGGTCGTCGTTGTTGCTCCTAACGAGGGGAGGCTTTGGCATTCCGTAAAGCTTTCCCTCTTCGCCAGAGGCTCCCCTACAAGGGGAGCTGTCGAGCGACAGCGAGACTGAGAGGTTGTATGAAGGGCAGCCTGCCCTTTTATAGGTTCATTTTAGTATAGCAAAGGACTTTTCTTATGTCAAACCAACTCAATTTTTCACAGCAGATGGACGAAGTGTTGAAAACTCTGGGCGACACCCGCCCCCGGCTGCTGCTCCATGCCTGCTGCGGCCCCTGTTCCAGCGCCGTGCTGGAGCGGCTGTGCCGGTATTTCGACATCACCGTGCTCTACTACAACCCCAACACATGGCCCGCCGAAGAATACCACCGCCGGGGCGAAGAGCTGGAGCGCTTCGTCGCCGCCGCCCACCCGCTGGGCGTGACGGTGGTGGAAGACCGGTACGACCCGCAGGAGTTCTACTCCGCTGTCGCGGGCCTCGAAAACGAGCCGGAGCGCGGCAGTCGCTGCACGGTCTGCTATCGGCTGCGGATGCGCCGTGCGGCCCAGTATGCCGCCGAGCACGGCTTCGACTGGTTCACCACGACCCTCTCCATCAGCCCCCACAAGGATGCCAAGCGCATCAATGCCATCGGGCAGGAGCTGGAGCAGGAGTTCGGCGTGAAGCACCTGCCCTCCGACTTCAAAAAGCAGAACGGCTATCTGCGCAGCTTGCAGCTCTCGGAGGAATACGGCCTCTACCGGCAGGATTACTGCGGCTGTGAGTTCAGCGCAAAAGCACGGGGAATAGAGTAAACAAAAGGCCGCTGCGAATGCAGCGG
>NZ_JBBNIH010000174.1:0-13741 GCF_040094125.1 Faecalibacterium longum | reverse complement strand
GCCCCAACAGCGACTCCCTGTTTCCGCCGCTGGCGGCGGTCGTCGTTGTTGCTCCTAACGAGGGGAGGCTTTGGCATAACGGAAAGCTTCCTCTCTTCGCCAGTGGCTCCCCCTCTGGGGGAGCTGTCACCGAAGGTGACTGAGAGGGTTATAGAGGATATTCAAGGAAAGAAGACGCGAAATTATGCAGAATTTTATTTTTATCTCCCCGAACTTCCCGACAAACTACTGGCAGTTCTGCCGGGAGCTGAAGAACAACGGCATGAACGTGCTGGGCATCGGCGACCAGCCCTACGATGAGCTGAAGCCGGAGCTGAAGGACAGCCTGAACGAGTACTACAAGGTCGGCAGCCTCGAGAATTACGACGAAGTCTACCGCGCTGTGGCCTTCTTCATCTTCAAGTATGGCCGTATCGACTGGCTGGAGTCCAACAACGAATACTGGCTGGAGCGGGACGCTGCCCTGCGCACCGACTTCCACATCACCTCCGGCTTCCAGACCGAGGATATGCCCCGCATCAAGTACAAGAGCAAGATGAAGGAGTACTACCAGAAGGCCGGCATCGCCACCGCCCGCTACCACATGGTGGACGATCTCAACGGCTGCAAGGCTTTCATCAAGCAGGTGGGATACCCTGTGGTGGTCAAGCCCGACAACGGCGTGGGCGCTTCCGATACCCACAAGCTGTCCAATGACGAAGAGCTGAAGACCTTCCTCGCCTACAAGGCCGAGAATCACCCGGACGTCTCCTACATCATGGAGGAGTTCGTCCACGCCGAGGTCAACAGCTACGACGCCATCATCGACGCCTCCGGCAACCCCATCTTTGAGGCCGGAAACGTCAGTCCCATGTCCATCATGGACATCGTGAACGACAACGACAACTCCATCTACTACATCATCAAGGACCTGCCCGAGGACACCCGCGCCGCAGGCCGTGCCGTCGTCAAGAGCTTCGGCGTCAAGAGCCGCTTCGTCCACTTCGAGTTCTTCCGGATGACCGAGGACCAGGCCAGCATGGGCGAAAAAGGCCGGATCGTGGCCCTCGAAGTCAATATGCGCCCCTGCGGCGGCTTCACTCCCGATATGATAAACTTCGCCCGCTCCACCAACGTCTATAAGATATGGGCCGACATGATCGCCTTCGGCGGCACCGATATGCCCGTGGGCGAGCACTACTACTGCCCCTTCGTCGGCCGCCGCGACGGTAAGAACTTCGTGTACAGTCATGAGCAGATCATGCAGAAGTACCAGAAGAACATCAAGATGGTGGACCGCATCCCCGACGCCCTCTCCGGTGCGATGGGCAACCAGATGTACGTCGCCACCTTCTCCACCCGCGAGGAGATGGAGCAGTTCTACTCCGATGTTCTGGCCGTCACCGACGGCGATGCTGCCGCCGCACAGGCCGCGCTTTCCCAGGTGCTGGCTCTGGGCGAGCCCACCAAGGCTCTGACCCCGAAGCCCAACCTCAGCCCGGCGGTCAAGCCCACCACTGCTGTGACCAAGACCCCCACCCGCGCCGTCACCAAGACCAGCCGCAAGGGCCGGAAGTAGTTTCCACAAAAACTTTACAAACCGCAGCCGCAGAGAGAAATAAACGCCTCTGCGGCTGTTTTTGACATGAGGGCAAATGTGATGATTGACAGTGCCCCGGAAAAAGTTGTAAGATAATGCAAATGCAAAAGAGGAAAACGCCTTTGCAAAATGAGCTGAAAGACAGGAGAATTTTCTATGAAGCTGTATCAGAAACTTACTTCTCTGCTGGTGGCTGCAGTGATGGCTGCCGTGCTGATGCCGGTGTGCATGGCTGCTCCCGGCGACTCCGTTGAGACCCGCATCAACAACGCGCTCGCACAGCGCACCGGCGCAGAGCTGTATCAGGAGATCGTCACCACTGCCCCCGATGGCACCACCCAGACCATGATCGCAGCCCGCAGCAACGGCAACGCTTACATCAAGATGGATATGGGCGACGCCGGCAGTCTGGTCTATATCCTGAAAGACGGTCAGGGCTATCTGGTGGACGATGCATCCAAGATGGCCGTCAAGGGCGAAGTACCCACTGTGAGCATAAGCGAGGAAGTCTCCGCTGACAAAGGCGAAGCACAGGAGATCCCCTGCACCGTGACCACCGTGAATGTGAACGGTCAGGACTGCGAGGCCCTGTCCTACACTGCCACCGATGCCAACGGTCAGACGGCCACCGTTTCCTACTGCCTGGTCGGCGATGATCTCAAGTATGTCGTTACCGATGCTGCCGAGGGCCGCACCATCGTGGAGTACCGCGTCACGAGCACCACTGTGGACCAGAATCTCTTCAACATCCCTGCGGATTATCAGATCCTGACGCAGGCAGAATTTGAAGCGGCACAGGCCAACCACTGAGAAAATTTTCTGTAGAATATGGGAGCTGCTGCGTCATGCGGCGGCTCCTTTTTGTTGTCCGCCGCCCGGGAATGTGCTATACTGTGTGCAACAGAATGCATGAGAGAATGAGGAGAATCCCTATGAAAATACCCGCAAACGGCTTTACCCACGCAGGCAAGTTCCACGCTGACGACGTGTTCGCAACTGCCCTGCTCCAGATCCTCCGCCCGGATATTAAAATAACCCGCGGCTTCGTGGTGCCGGATGACTTCGACGGCATCGTGTATGACATTGGCTTTGGCATGTTCGACCACCATCAGGAGCCCCGCGAGACCCGCCCCAACGGCATCCCTTACGCGGCCTTCGGCCTGCTGTGGCGGGTACTCGGCCCCGGCCTTGTAGGCGAGCGTCAGGCCCGGCTCATTGATGAGAACTTCATCCAGCCCCTCGATCTGAACGACAATACCGGCGAGCAGAACAGCCTTTGCGACGCCATCGGCTTCTTCAACCCCGTGTGGGACTCGAAAGAGGACCAGGACGCCTGCTTCTTCAAGGCGGTGGCCGTGGCAAAGCAGATCCTGGAGAACCAGATCGAGAGCGCCAACGCCGTCAACCGCGCCGACGAGAAGGTCCAGCAGGCATACAAAAACTCCCGCGACGGCATCGTGGTGCTGCCCTGCTATCTGCCCTGGAAGAACGGCCTGTACAAGACCGACGCCCTTTTCGTCATCTATCCCAGCCAGCGGGGCGGCTGGAGCGCCCAGTGCGTCACCGACCACAAGACCAAAAAGCCCAAGCTCCCCTTCCCCCAGAGCTGGGCCGGCCAGCCGCAGGAGGTCATCGAGCAGAAAAGCGGCATCGAGGGCATCAGCTTCTGCCACGCCAGCCGCTTCCTTATCACGGCCAAGGACAAGGAGACGGCCCTCGCCGCCTGCCGTCAGGTGCTGAAGAACAATGGCCGCATCTGAGAAGCCGGAAAAGACAGCTTACGTCTACATGGTGCGCTGCGCGGGCGGCCAGCTTTATACCGGCTGGACGAACGACCCGGAAGCCCGCCTCAAGGCCCACCAGAGCGGCAAAGGCGCAAAGTATACCCGCACCCATACCGCGCTGGGCTTTGCCTACCTGGAAGCGTGTGCGGACAAGTCCGCCGCCCTCCGGCGGGAGATTGCCCTCAAAAAGCTGACGAAGGCCCAGAAAGAGACCCTCTGCGCCGGGTGGATGGCTGAAAAAGAATGAATAAAAAAACACGAACGCCGCGCCGTGCCGGAACTGGGCCGTCAACCCCGTGCCGACGGCGGACAGAATGTATAAACCGGACTGTATACAGCCATGCATATACAAACCAAAGATGCATAAAATTTGTATATATTTAGAAAATAATGCATAAACATACAAAATAACAGAAAAGGACCGCCAAATCTGCACAAGGTTTGGCGGTTTTCTGCATTGACGGAAAAACCGCTTGGCGTATAATAAAAGCGTACTCAGAAAGACAAGACGTCGAGCGCCCCGGGAGGGATGCCCGGGCGGCAAACAAAAGTATAAAAAGTGTAATAAACAAAGGAGCGATCATCATGAAAAAGGAAGATATTAAGAAAGTTGTTCTGGCTTACTCTGGCGGTCTGGATACCTCCATCATCATTCCCTGGCTGAAAGAGAACTACAACAACTGCGAAGTCATCGCTGTCTCCGGCGACGTGGGTCAGGGTACTGAGCTGGACGGTCTGGAAGAGAAGGCTAAGGCTACCGGCGCTTCCAAGCTGTACGTCCTCGACCTGAAGAAGGACTTCGTCGAGAACTACATCTTCCCCACCCTGAAGTTCGGCGCAAAGTATGAGGACTACCTGCTGGGTACCAGCTTCGCACGTCCCTGCATCGCAAAGGCTCTGGCCGACATCGCCATCAAGGAAGGCGCAGACGCCATCTGCCACGGCTGCACCGGCAAGGGCAACGACCAGGTGCGTTTCGAGCTGACCCTGAAGGCTCTCTGCCCCGATATGGCCATCATCGCTCCCTGGCGTGAGTGGGACATCGAGAGCCGTGACGAGGAGATCGACTACGCCGAGGCACACAACATCCCCCTGAAGATCAACCGTGAGACCAACTACTCCAAGGATAAGAACCTGTGGCACCTGAGCCACGAGGGTCTCGACCTCGAGAACCCCGCCAACGAGCCGCAGTACAATAAGCCCGGCTTCCTCGAGCTGGGCGTTTCCCCCGAGCAGGCACCCGACACCCCGACCTACATCACCCTCCACTTCGAGAAGGGCATCCCCACTGCCGTTGACGGCAAGGAGATGGGCGCTGTCGAGCTGGTCGAGTACCTGAACAAGGTCGGCGGCGAGAACGGCATCGGCCTGCTGGACATCGTCGAGAACCGTCTGGTGGGCATGAAGAGCCGCGGCGTGTACGAGACTCCCGGCGGTGCGATCCTGTACAAGGCCATCAATGTTCTGGAGACCATCACTCTGGACAAGGAGAGCGCACACTTCAAGGCTCAGATGGCTCAGAAGTACGCCGACATCGTCTACAACGGCCAGTGGTTCACCCCGCTGCGTGAGGCTCTGGATGCCTTTGCTGACAGCCTCGAGAAGACCGTCACCGGCGACGTCAAGCTGAAGCTCTACAAGGGCAACATGATCAACGCCGGCGTCACCTCTCCGTACACCCTGTACGACGAGCAGACTGCCTCCTTCGGCGTGGATAAGGACTATGACCAGTCCGATGCTACCGGCTTCATCAACCTCTTCGGCCTGTCCATCAAGGAGCGCGCAAAGCTGTCCAAGAACTGGCCCGAGGTCAAGGAATAACCTGCTTACCATCCCCTTTGGCGTGTTTTTTACACTTTCACGCTGAAGGCTCAAATTACCGGCATCATTGCTGGCGGCACCGCCGCGGGAGCTTTTTCCCCTGCGGCGGCTTTGCCGTTTCTATAGAGGAGTTTCTTTTATGGCAGAACAACTTTGGAAGGGCCGTTTCTCCAAGGCGGTCGATTCCCGCGTCAATGACTTCAACTCTTCCATCCGTTTCGACCAGCGGATGATCGCGCAGGATATGCGCGGCAGCGGCGTCCACGCCGCCATGCTGGCAAAGCAGGGCATCATCTCCGAGAAGGACTGCGAAGATATTCTGAGCGGTCTGGCCTCCATCGCGGATGACCTGGCCTCCGGCGCTCTCACCATCGACCCCAACGCCGAGGACGTCCATACCTTCGTGGAGCAGACCCTCACCGCCCGCATCGGCGACGCCGGCAAGCGCCTGCACACCGGCCGCAGCCGGAACGACCAGGTGGCGCTGGACATCCGCCTGACTCTGCGGGACTACAGCCACACCCTGCAGGCTTACATCGTGGAGCTGGTCAAGGTCATCTGCAAGAAGGCCGCCGAGAACACCACCGCCGTCATGCCCGGTTACACCCACCTGCAGCGCGCCCAGCCCATCACCTTCGGCCACGCCCTGATGGCCTATGCATGGATGCTGCTGCGCGATCTGCAGCGCTTCGAGGACGCCACCGCCCGGATGGACGCCCAGTGTCCGCTGGGCTCCGGCGCTCTGGCCGGTACGACCTACCCGCTGGACCGTCAGTTCACCGCCGAGAAGCTGGGCTTTGCGGCGCCCTGCCCCAACAGCCTTGACGGCGTGTCTGACCGTGACTTCTGCATCGAGCTGGCAAACGCCATCTCTATCTGCATGATGCATCTGTCCCGCCTGTCCGAAGAGATCATCCTCTGGTGCAGCTGGGAGTTCAAGTTCATCGAGCTGGACGACGCCTTCACTACCGGCTCGTCCATCATGCCCCAGAAGAAGAACCCTGACGTCACCGAGCTCATCCGCGGCAAGACGGGCCGTGTCTACGGCGATCTGAACACCCTGCTGGTCATGATGAAGGGCATCCCTCTCGCCTACAACAAGGATATGCAGGAGGACAAAGAGGCCATCTTCGACGCTGTCGATACGCTGGAACTCTGCCTCAAGACCGTGACCCCGATGCTGGACACCATGAAGACCCTGCCCGCCAATATGCGCCGGGCCGCTGCCAAGGGCTTCATCAACGCCACCGACTGCGCCGACTATCTGACCAAGAAGGGGATGCCTTTCCGCGACGCCTACAAGCTCACCGGCTGCATGGTCTCCGACTGCATCAGCAAGGATAAGACCCTCGAAGAGCTGACCCTCGATGAGTTCAAGGGCTACAGCGCTCTGTTCGAAAACGACATCTACGACGCCATCGACCTCATCAAGTGCTGCGAGGGCCGCACCAGCTACGGCGGTCCCAGCGAGGCCAGCGTCAAAAAGCAGATCGAGCTGGCAAGCGCCCAGCTCGGCGCATGGGAGGCGGCAAACGCATGAGCGTAAAAGTCTTTATCGACGGTTCTTCCGGCACCACCGGTCTGCGCATTGCCGACCGTCTGGCCGCCCGGCCTGACATCGAGCTGCTGAGCATCTCGGCTGAGGGCCGCAAGGATGTGAACGAGCGGGCGAAGGTCATCAATTCCGCCGACCTTGCCTTCCTCTGCCTGCCCGATGCGGCCTCCAAAGAGGTCATGCCTCTGCTCCGCCCGGACGTCAAGGTGCTGGATACCTCCACGGCCTTCCGCACCGACGCGGCCTGGGACTACGGCTTCCCGGAGCTGAAGGGCCAGAAAGAGAAGATCAAAAATTCGTATCGTGTGGCGGTCCCCGGCTGCTATGCCAGCGGCTTTATCAGCATCGCGCGGCCTCTGGTGGAGCTGGGGCTGGCTCCGGCAGACTATCCGTTCAGCTGCACCGGCATTTCGGGCTACTCCGGCGGCGGCAAGAAGATGATCGCCGAGTATGAGAGCGCCGACCGTCCGGCTCACAGCAAGCTGGATGCGCCCAAGAGCTACGGTCTGGGCCTTGCTCATAAGCATCTGCCTGAGATGCAGAAGATCAGCGGCCTCGCCCACACCCCTGCCTTTGTGCCGGTGGTGTGCGATTATTACAGCGGAATGCAGGTCCTCGTTCCGCTGGACCTCAAGCTGGCTGGCACCAGCGCCGAGGCGGTGGCCGCAGGCATTGCAGACTATTACAAGGAGGGCGCGACCGTTTCCGTCCACGCCCTCAACGAGCCGCTTCCCGAGAATGGTCTGTACTCCAACGCCCTGTCCGGCAGCGACAGGATGGAGCTGTACATGACCGTCAACGCAGCGGGCGACCAGATGATGCTGGTGTCCCTGTTCGACAATCTGGGCAAAGGCTCTTCCGGTGCAGCCATCCAGTGCATGAATCTGATGCTGGGAATGAACGAGACGGAAGGATTAGAGTAACCTCTCCGTCAGCGCTGGCGCGCTGCCACTGCCCCTATCGAGGGGAGCGAGACTGAGAGGTTTGAAATTAGGGGGATTTTCAGATGCAGTATAAAGAAGTTGCGGGCGGCATCTGCGCGCCCAAGGGTTTTGCAGCAGCCGGTGTCCATTGCGGCATCCGGGCAAATCACAGTGAAAAGTACGATCTGGCACTCATCAAGGCCGACGTCCGCTGCGCCGCCGCCGGTGTTTACACCACCAACAAGGTCTGCGGCGCACCCATCAAGGTAGACCGTGCCCACCTGACGGACGGCTATGCACAGGCCATCGTGGTCAACAGCGGCAACGCCAACACCTGCGCCGCCAACGGCGTGGCACTGGCGGAGGAATGCTGTGAGCTGGTGGGCAAGGCGCTGAACATCGACGCAAAGGATGTCCTGCCCTCTTCTACCGGCGTTATCGGCCAGCCGATGGTCATCGACCCGTTTGCCCGTGGCATCCCTGCCGCCGCCGCCAAGCTGGCGGCTGACGCACAGGGCAGCACCGACGCGGCGACGGCCATCATGACCACCGATACTCACAAGAAGGAATATGCCATCCAGTTTGAGCTGGGCGGCAAGACCTGCACGGTGGGTGCTATCGGCAAGGGCAGCGGCATGATCGCCCCCAACATGGCCACCATGCTGGCATTCTACACCACCGACGCCGCCGTCTCCCCCGCCCTGCTGGAAAAGGCCCTCAAGACCGTCGTCCCCGGGACCTACAACCAGATGAGCGTCGATTTGGACACTTCCACCAACGATACCCTGATCATCATGGCCTCCGGCCTCGCGGGCAACCCGGAGATCACCGAGGAGAACGCCGACTACGACGCCTTTGTGGCCGCACTGACCGCCATCGCCGAGCATATGTGTGCTGAGCACGCCGGTGACGGCGAGGGCGCGACCCACCTCATCACCTGCGAAGTCACCCACGCCCCCGACCTCAAGACGGCCCGCGCCGTCAGCCGCAGCGTGGTCTGCTCCAACCTCTTCAAAGCCGCTGTCTTTGGCCGCGACGCCAACTGGGGCCGCATCCTCTGCGCCATCGGCTACACTCCCGGTGACTTCTCGATCGATAAGGTTTGCGTCTGGCTGTCCAGCAAGGCCGGTGAGGTCTACGTCTGCGAGAACGCCGCCTACCACCCCTACAGCGAGGACGAGGCCGCAAAGGTCCTGGCCGAGCACGATATTCTGGTCAAGGTGGATATGGGGACCGGTGACGCCAGCGCCAAGGCATGGGGCTGCGATTTGACCTATGACTATGTGAAGATCAACGGCGACTACCGCACCTGAGAAGGAGAACAGCAATGAAAAACGAAGAAATGGCCCTCCTTTTCTCGGAGGCGACCCCTTATATCCAGAAGTACCACGGCAAGACCATGGTCATCAAATACGGCGGCAACGCCATGATCAACGAGACGCTGAAAAACGCGGTCATGAACGACCTTGTCACCCTGACCCTGCTGGGCGTGCGGGTGGTTCTGGTACACGGCGGCGGCCCTGCCATCAATGAGATGCTCAAAAAAGTGGGCGTCGAGAGCCACTTTGCAGGCGGCCTGCGCGTCACCGACGACGCCACCATGGAGATCGTCCAGCAGGTGCTGGCCGGTAAGGTAAACAAAGACCTCGTGGCAAAGCTGCGGGGCCGCGGCGTCGGCCTCTGCGGCATGGACGGCCAGATGCTCCGCTGCACCGAGCTTGACCCTCAGCTGGGCCATGTGGGAGAGATCGTCCACGTTGACCCGACGCTGATCTCCAGCCTGCTGGACAGCGGCTATATCCCCGTTATTGCAACGGTGGGCATGGACGACCTGGGCCAGGCTTATAACGTCAACGCTGACACCGCCGCCGCACAGATCGCGATCGCGCTCAAGGCCGAAAAACTCGTCTCCATGACTGATATTGCGGGCCTGCTGCGGGATAAGGAAGATGAATCCACCCTCATCCCCGAGGTGGAGGTCTCCGAGATCGAGGGCTATAAGTCCGCCGGCATTATCGCGGGCGGCATGATCCCCAAGATCGGCGGCATGGCCGATGCGATCTATCAGGGCGTCCACGAGGCTGTCATCATTGATGGCCGCGTGCCGCACTCCATCCTGCTGGAGCTGTTCTCCGACCGTGGCTCCGGTACCCGCTTCTATCGCCGCAGCCATCACGAATAAGGGTTGCGCGATGCGCCGGAGTACCCTATAATAGTTGATAAGAAAACTTTCCGATATGCCAAGGCCTCCCCTCGATAGGCAACAGCGATGACCGCCGCCAGCCGTGACGGAGAGGTTTAGCCTCGCTGCGATTCACGGCTAGGCTCTCCTTCGTACAACCTCTCAGGCTCTTCGCGCCAGCTCCCCTTGTAGGGGAGCCTTTGGCAAAGAGGGAAAGTATGTGGCTCCACCGTCAGGAGGTAGATATTATGGATTCCGAAAAAGTCATCAAGCGGGACAACGAGTATGTCCTGCATACCTACGCACGCAACCCCATCGCCATCGAGAAGGGCCACGGCCTCTATGCCGAAGGCCCCGAGGGGCAGAAGTACCTCGACTTCACCAGCGGCATCGGCGTCAACAGCCTGGGCTACTGCGATATGACCTGGGCCGAGGCCGTCTCCGAGCAGGCACACAAGCTGCAGCACACCTCTAACCTCTACTATACCGCCCCCTGCGGCAAGCTGGCCAAAAAGCTCTGCAAGCGCACCGGTATGAGCAAGGTGTTCTTCGGCAACTCGGGCGCAGAGGCCAATGAGGGCGCCATCAAGGCCGCCCGCAAGTACAGCTTCGACAAATACGGTGCTGACCGCTACAATGTCATCACGCTGGTCAACAGCTTCCATGGCCGTACCATTGCTACCCTGACCGCCACCGGACAGGGCGTGTTCCACAACTACTTCGGCCCCTTCAACGAGGGCTTCCAGTACGTCAAGGCCGGCGACATCGACGCCCTGACCGAGATGGTGGACCGCCACACCTGCGCTGTCATGCTGGAACTGGTACAGGGCGAGGGCGGTGTTGTGGCGCTGGAACCCGAGTATGTGCAGGCTGTCCGCGCCCTCTGCGACGAAAAAGACCTCGTCCTTATCGTGGACGAGGTGCAGACCGGCGTGGGCCGCACCGGCACCTTCCTGTGCTGTGAGCACTACAACCTCCAGCCCGACGTCGTCACGCTGGCCAAGGGTCTGGGCGGCGGCCTGCCGATTGGCGCTGTCCTGATGAATGAGAAAGTCGCTGCCGGTATGGGACCCAGCAGCCACGGCTCCACGTTCGGCGGAAACCCGGTGGTCTGCGCCGGTGCGAATGTCGTCGTGGACCGGATGGACGCCAGCTTCCTCGCCAACGTCAACGAGCGGGCCGTCCAGCTGCGCACCGGTCTGGAAAAGCTGCCCCGCGTCAGGAGCCTCTCGGGCATCGGCCTGATGGTCGGCATCGAGTTCCTCGAGGGCATCAAGGCCGCTGACGTGCTGGCCGCCTGCCGCGAAAAGGGCCTGCTGGTGCTTACCGCAAAGACCCGCCTCCGCCTGCTGCCGCCGCTGACTCTGACCGCCCACAATGTGGAGATGGCGCTGGATATTCTGGGCAGCGTCCTCGCGGAGATGGACCCCAGCAAAACGGAGGAGCAGGCATGAAGCATCTGCTGAAAATGAGCGACCTCACCCCTGACGAGGTGGCCCACATCCTTGATGTGGCCGATGAGCTGAAAGCTCAGCAGAAGGCCGGAGGCACCGAACCTCTGCTCAAGGGCAAGAGCGTCGCGCTGATGTTCTCGAAAAATTCCACCCGTACCCGCACCAGCTTCGAGGTGGGCGTCTACCAGCTGGGCGGCCTCGGCAACTACATGAATGCCGCCACCGAGCTGCAGTCCGGCCGCGGCGAGCCGCTCAAGGATACCGCCCGGGTGCTGGGCCGCTATTATGACTGCGTTGTCTGGCGCACCTACCGCCAGAGCGATTTGGAAGAGTTCGCTGAGTTTGCGGGTGTCCCCATCATCAATGGCCTGACGGACTATGCTCACCCCTGTCAGGTGCTGGCGGACCTCATGACCATCCGGGAGCGCCGGGGTGCGCTGGCGGGCCAGAAGCTCTGCTTCGTCGGCGACGGCAGCAATATGGCCAACAGCCTCATCGTGGGCGGCCTGCTCTCCGGCATGAAGGTAGACTGCGTCTGCCCCCACGGTTACCGCCCGGCGGCAGATGTGCTGATGTTCGCCCATAAGTACGGCAGTGCGTTCCGCCTGCTGGAAGACCCCGCCGAAGGCGTCAAGGACGCCGATGTCGTGGTGACGGCTGTCTGGAATACCGCTGCCCCCGGCACCTCCGAGAGCGAGAGCCGCCTGCGGGACTTTGCAGGCTTCCAGCTCACCAGCGGCCTCCTGAAAGCCGCAAAGCCGGACTGCATGGTGCTCCACTGCCTGCCCGCTCACCGCGGCGAGGAGATCTCTACTGCCGTCTTCGAGGCCCACGCCGACGAGATATTTACCGAGGCAGAAAATCGACTGCATGTCCAGAAGGCTGTGCTGGCGGTATTGCTGGCGGGAAAGTAAAATATGCAATGAAAAACGCCGCAGAACTCATCGTCCTGCGGCGTTTTTGGCGGGACATCAGGGAGTCGAACCCTGGCACCGGTCTCCCGGCCTATCGCATTTTGATTCGTTGGCAACAACTGCGAATTGTATATCGCAAATATGGTGTCAATCTATGTGCAACCAACTTCCCTTGCGATTGACAAGTACTCCGCGCCGGACAAAGAGCGCGCACAGCTTCTCTGGGTGGCGCACATGAACGGGCTGAAAGCGCAGGCGGAAGAGGTGGTGGGGAGGGAGATCATGTATGCAGAACGAAACAACGATTCATCTTGTCTATCCATCCAAGCATGGTATGGGGTGATAAAATGGCCTATCTGAAATTGATGATGGATGAAAAAGAAATTGCCCACCTAAGCGAAGATGGGCAGTCTCTTTGCGCAAATGAGGGTGTGCCGCAGTATAATCTGCCCCTGAACCTTTTCATCGGTGACAAACGCAAAGTCCCATTGGTCGATGTGGTTGTTTGGGCAAAGAAGCGTATCTTTCCGAAAAATCGGATGGATTGCAAAGAGATTTTGAAATTGATGGGGCTGTCCGACTACAACGCTTGGGAAATCGTCAAGCGCACCAACGCCTGCCTGATGGAAGACCCCTATTGGCTGCGATTCAGCGAAGATGAAACTTTCGAAGATACCACGCGCGGACGAGCCAAAAAAATCATGGACGAAACTCAGAAAAACAGCTGATACTAATTGGTATCAACTTATATCAATTAGCGGGCACAACAAAGCCCACAGGGTGGATGAAATTCCAGCCTGTGGGCTTTGACAATTTTCCGCGTTATTAAATCTGTCCCATACTAAAACGTACAGAACTGCTTAACAGGTGTAAGCGGGAATCTTTTTTCCACGCCTGCCATGGTGCACATTTGTGTGCCGGGCAATTCCAGAGAAGCGTGTGCGCAGGAAACTGCCGTTTTAAGCAGTTGGTCGCCTTGGGTGCACTGCTTTGCGATTGCGTAAGAACTACAATCAGGTCAATGAGCAGGCCGTAAAAGCGGCAGGCGCAACAGCCTCTTTTTCATTCATGTTGCAATTTTTTCAGCGTTTCAAACGTATCTAAATTAAAGTGGCATATATCATATTCCTTT
The DNA here is from genome assembly GCF_040094125.1 of Faecalibacterium longum. NCBI lineage: Bacteria > Bacillati > Bacillota > Clostridia > Eubacteriales > Oscillospiraceae > Faecalibacterium > Faecalibacterium longum. The sequence continues at coordinate 397 of NZ_JBBNIH010000174.1, read as the reverse complement.
TCACACATCCTTGCCGTTTTCAAACAGGAGGTTGCTTTTATGAAAGTATCTGCCGACTATCGTATGCTCGCTCTCGATGCTCTGCGCGGAAAATGGAAAACTGCTGCTCTGACAGGTATTGCCGCCAGTGCGCTCGGTGCTACCATTGTGAGCAGTTCCAACAGTGTCGTTTCCAATTCCAATCAGGCAAAGGACATTCATTTTGAACTGTTCGCCCAGCCAAACGGCGGTCGGCTGCTTGCTGTTCTGCTTGTCGGCATTGGTCTGTGGGCAATCCTCCAACTGATCGTGGGCGGTGCAGTTCGACTGGGATATGCTCGTTTTAATCTGAACCTTGTAGATGGAAATGATGCTGCCATCTCGGACTTGTTCTCTCAGAAAGACCGTCTGTGGGATG
>NZ_JBBNIH010000173.1:0-1544 GCF_040094125.1 Faecalibacterium longum | reverse complement strand
GCCTGACTCCTTAGAAAGGAGGTGATCCAGCCGCAGGTTCTCCTACGGCTACCTTGTTACGACTTCACCCCAATCACCAGTTTTACCTTCGGCGGCGTCCTCCTTGCGGTTAGACTACCGACTTCGGGTCCCCCCGGCTCTCATGGTGTGACGGGCGGTGTGTACAAGGCCCGGGAACGTATTCACCGTGGCATGCTGATCCACGATTACTAGCAATTCCGACTTCGTGCAGGCGAGTTGCAGCCTGCAGTCCGAACTGGGACGTTGTTTCTGAGTTTTGCTCCACCTCGCGGTCTTGCTTCTCTTTGTTTAACGCCATTGTAGTACGTGTGTAGCCCAAGTCATAAAGGGCATGATGATTTGACGTCATCCCCACCTTCCTCCGTTTTGTCAACGGCAGTCTGGCCAGAGTCCTCTTGCGTAGTAACTGACCATAAGGGTTGCGCTCGTTGCGGGACTTAACCCAACATCTCACGACACGAGCTGACGACAACCATGCACCACCTGTCTCCTTGCTCCGAAGAGAAATACTGTTTCCAGCATCGTCAAGGGATGTCAAGACTTGGTAAGGTTCTTCGCGTTGCGTCGAATTAAACCACATACTCCACTGCTTGTGCGGGCCCCCGTCAATTCCTTTGAGTTTCAACCTTGCGGTCGTACTCCCCAGGTGGATTACTTATTGTGTTAACTGCGGCACTGAAGGGGTCAATCCTCCAACACCTAGTAATCATCGTTTACGGTGTGGACTACCAGGGTATCTAATCCTGTTTGCTACCCACACTTTCGAGCCTCAGCGTCAGTTGGTGCCCAGTAGGCCGCCTTCGCCACTGGTGTTCCTCCCGATATCTACGCATTCCACCGCTACACCGGGAATTCCGCCTACCTCTGCACTACTCAAGAAAAACAGTTTTGAAAGCAGTTCATGGGTTGAGCCCATGGATTTCACTTCCAACTTGTTCTCCCGCCTGCGCTCCCTTTACACCCAGTAATTCCGGACAACGCTTGTGACCTACGTTTTACCGCGGCTGCTGGCACGTAGTTAGCCGTCACTTCCTTGTTGAGTACCGTCATTATCTTCCTCAACAACAGGAGTTTACAATCCGAAGACCTTCTTCCTCCACGCGGCGTCGCTGCATCAGGGTTTCCCCCATTGTGCAATATTCCCCACTGCTGCCTCCCGTAGGAGTCTGGGCCGTGTCTCAGTCCCAATGTGGCCGTTCAACCTCTCAGTCCGGCTACCGATCGTCGCCTTGGTGGGCCGTTACCTCACCAACTAGCTAATCGGACGCGAGGCCATCTCAAAGCGGATTGCTCCTTTTCCCTCTGCTCGATGCCGAGCCGTGGGCTTATGCGGTATTAGCAGTCGTTTCCAACTGTTGTCCCCCTCTTTGAGGCAGGTTCCTCACGCGTTACTCACCCGTTCGCCACTCGATTTGAAGAGCAAGCTCCTCATCTCTCGTTCGACTTGCATGTGTTAGGCGCGCCGCCAGCGTTCGTCCTGAGCCAGGATCAAACTCTTTATAAATGATATTTATCACTTAAAA